>NZ_NHRP01000012.1:31862-95875 GCF_002165385.1 Acinetobacter sp. WCHA39 | reverse complement strand
CAGTAAGTTTATTTCGCTACGGTTTGGACTATGTTCAAATGGCTATTCTACGTTTGATTGGTTTTGGAAAAAAAGAAGAATTTAAGAAAGTGCTCGCAATTTTAAGGAAGAAAAAGCCTGATAGGACAAGGGCCCTATGAAATTTGTCGTGTACAAAGAATTTTGATACTGAATATCGTCGCCAATGGCGCAAACTTTATATCAAATACGAGTAGTTCAGCTCACAACAAACAATGTGAGTGATTCACAGGTGCTTGGTGATTTGCTTGATCAAATTCCGTTGGATGAACGAATTGATTTAGTCTATACAGATGGTGCTGATGACACAAAGCACTGCAGACAAATCTTTTTAGATCGAGATGCACATGCAGTCATTACTACTAGGAAGCATGCAAAGCTTTGGAAAGATAAGAAATTGAGATATTTAGAGAGAGGAATGAATTATTAAAAACAGTCAAAAGGCTAGGTAGGTCACTTTGGAAAAAATGGTCCGGTTATCATCATCGAAGTTTAGTGGAAACCAAAATGCATTGCATCAAATTATTAGGTGATAAATTCACAGTAAGGAGTTTTCCTAGTCAGGTAAATGAGATTCATGCACATGTAGCAGTTTTGAATAAATTCAAGCAATTAGATCATTATATCCAGGTTGTCATTTGAATTTAGCTCAATTAGGGTAGCATTCTCTTTCAAACTTTTGGCAACACAGCCTCGCTGTACTAGTAAACTAGATAAACTTGCAATAACGACTTTCGCAAGAGGTTTTATCTTGATGCGGTTGTGTAATGTTGGGTAGCGAATTTAAAAAAAATCAATCCAATCTGTAGAATAAAAATTCACGCTTTTTTCACCTATTTCCATCTAAGTTTAAACATGAAGTAATTCAAATAAATCATCTTTCTCAGTTCAAGTTGAAGGCAAAGGAGTAATTATGACTCTCGTATTGATATTGCTTAGCTTGTTGATTCAGTTTTTTGTGTTGTGGGCTGCATTTTATTTCGAACTCAATCGAACAATTGGTAGTATTGTGGCTATCGCTACTGCGATTCTATGCGCGATTTTTATTACACCTTGGAGTTTAGTGGTTGGTATTCCCATCATTTTAATGAGTATTATTTTACTTGTTGCACCATTACGTGAAGTGTTAATTGCTAAACCTGCATTTAATATTCTTTCCAAAGCAATGCCTAGCATGAGTATTACAGAAAAAGAGGCTTTGGAAGCAGGTACAAGTTGGTGGGAAAAAGAATTATTTATGGGAGCGCCTGATTGGGAAAAGTTCGATCAATATCCATATCCAAAACTTTCTGTAGAAGAACAATCTTTTATAGACAATGAAGTTCAACAACTTTGCTCCATGCTTGATGAATGGAAAATTCACCACAAAGATAAAAATTTACCTCCTGAAGTTTGGCAGTTTATTAAAGATAAAGGTTTTTTAGGACTCATCATCCCAAAATCATTTGGGGGAAAACAATTTTCAGCATTTGCTCAAAGCCGCATTATGAGCAAGATAGCATCACGTTCATTGACTGCGGCAGTGAGTTGTATGGTGCCCAACTCGCTTGGTCCCGGTGAACTATTGCTACATTACGGTACAACTGCACAGAAGCAACGTTATTTACCCGGCTTAGCAAATGGTACAGAAATTCCTTGCTTTGGCTTAACCAGTCCAGAAGCTGGTTCTGATGCGGGAGCGATTCCAGATACAGGTATAGTCTGTTATGGGTCTTATCAAGGACAAGAAGTTCTTGGTCTAAAAATGAATTTTTCTAAACGATGGATTACGCTTGCACCGATTGCAACGGTAATTGGTTTGGCGTTTAAGTTGTACGATCCAGATGGTCTATTGGGTGATAAAAGTAAAAGCGAATATGGCATTACCTGTGCATTAATACCTGCAAGTCATGAAGGGATAAAAATAGGTGCACGCCATAATCCTGGTGCGCCATTTATGAATGGAACTGTGGAAGGAACAGACATTTTCATTCCAATCGACTGGATTATTGGCGGTCAACAAAATGCAGGTAAAGGTTGGCGCATGTTGATGGAATGTCTAGGCGTTGGTCGTGGTATTTCTTTACCAGCATTGGCGACTGCTGCGGCTGAGATGAGTTACCTTTTAGTTGGTGCATTTGCTAGCGTTCGACAACAGTTTAAAGTGTCAGTTGGGCATTTTGAAGGTGTGCAAGAGGCAACCAGTGATATTGCCAGTGATGCCTATATGCTTGAGTCATTTAGATACATGGTGACTTGTGGTTTGAATCAGGGTGGGACTCCAGCCGTCATGACAGCTATGGCAAAATACTATGCGACTGAAACTATGAGAAAAGTGATTAATCATGGTATGGATGTCGTTGGTGGACGTGCGATTCAGCTAGGACCACGTAATTTTATGGCTTTAACTTATCAATCCATACCTGTTGCAATTACCGTAGAAGGGGCAAATATTCTTACGCGTTCTTTGATGATTTTCGGTCAAGGTTCCATGAGATGCCATCCGTATTTATTTGAAGAACTGCAATTATTGCAAGCAGATGATAAAGCGAGTGCTCTAAAAAAATTCAATAACTTGTTATTTAAACATCTTGCTTATACTTTTAATCGTGCTGCTAAAGCGCTTGCATTTGGTCTCACAGGGGGGAGTAAAGAGGGCTCTTCATCGGCTGACGATTTCTCAAAACCATATTATGCAATCATCAATCGTATGAGTGCTGATTTTGCTTTGACGGCAGACATGGCATTGGGAATATTGGCTGGAGATTTAAAACGTAAGGAAATGCTTTCAGGTCGTTTAGCAGATATTCATGCCCATTTATTTATTGCAACAGCGATTCTTAATTATTATGAGCATGGACAAAGAACTGAGTCGGATCAAAAACATGCAGAATTAGCATTAAATAAGGCTCTCTATAATGCTCAGGAAGCATTCTTTGGATTGTATGAAAATTTCCCTGTGAAAATTGCTGCGACATTGGTGAAATTAATCAGTTTCCCATTTGGTCGACCAGTCACAAAACCATCCGATGAACTTAAGCAACAAGTTGCTCAATTACTGCTAAAAGAGAATTCATTTAGAGCGGAATTGAAAAAACATGTTTATTACACAACCGATGAAACAGATGTGATGGGGCGCATGGAATCAACCTTCCAAATGTTGCTAACCTTGCAGCCGCTTTGGGATAAGTTTAAAAAAGCTGAATCGAAAGATCAGTTTAAAGGGCTGACTTTTGAGGAACATATTACAGATGCAGTTGCAGTGGGTTTTATTACTGCAAATGAAGCGGAACAGCTTTTAAAATATAACGCTAAACGCTACGACAGTATGCTGACTGATATATTTGATCAGCATTTAGAAAATGACCTGTCTCTTGGGAACCCTCATTTGAAAAGTTAGATAAGGTGGTCAATAAAAAAGCGAGATATCCAAGTCTCGCTTTTTTATTTTTTATAAATTAAATTTTTTACGATAGCGCCAAAGTGTGGTTCGACTCATACCCAGTGCTTTTGCTGCGAGTGAAAGATCATTTTGGTATTGGATTAATGTTTTCCGTATCGTTTCTTTATTGATTTTATCCGAGATCAGTAATGGTTCATCTACAATGATTGAATTTGAAGGTGGAATATGTTGCTTATCAATAATTTCATCGGGTAAATCGCAAACATCTATTTCAGACTTCTCGTTTGCCATGGTCAGTGCGTAAAGGAGCGTATTTTTTAATTCACGGACATTTCCGGGCCAATCATATTGCATTAAGGTTTGTAATGCTGAATTAGATAATTTAGTCGATGTACCAAAAACATTGTGTTGTTCAGATAAAATATAATCTGCAATATATGGAATATCTTGCTTACGATCACGCAGTGGTGGGACAAAAATTGGAATAACACGCAGTCGATATAATAAATCTTGACGGAAGCGTCCAAGACGAGCTTCTTCTCGTAACGCTCGATGAGTAGCGGTGATAATACGGACATTCGCTCTAATCGATTTTTCTCCACCTAAAGGTGTAAATTCACCAGTCTCAAGAACTCTTAATAATTTTGCTTGAAGTTCTAATGGAATTTCAGCGATTTCATCTAAAAAAAGTGTTCCGCCTGCAGCACGTTCAAATACGCCTTTATGTTCTCGAATCGCCCCTGTAAAAGCACCCTTAACATGACCAAATAATTCGCTTTCCAGAATATTGGCATTTAAAGCTGCACAGTTAATGGCAATAAATACGTTATTTTTCCGCTGACTATGATCATGAATAGCCTGAGCAACCAGTTCTTTTCCACTACCAGATTCACCGCGAACTAGAACTGGAAACTCTGTAACTGCAACACGTTGAATAATGGAAAACATGCGTTGCATTTCTGGAGAATGGCTATGAAAAGTCTGCTCTAAAGTTGGGATGTTTTGATCTTGTTTTATTTTCTGTATGACTTGAGTGGATTGTAATAAATATAAGGTTCCCTCAAAGTGCTGATCGATAATTCTAATAGGATGACGATGGCAAAACAGCTCGATGGATTGAGCTGCATCACTCATCATATGTCGTCCGATTTCAAGCTCATGATGTTGTATTGTTTTTTTTAAAGTTTGAAATAACGAATTATTGATTTTTTTATCGTTCAATTCATACACAAAACGCTGCTTAGATTGATCTAAGATAAGAAAGGAACCATCTAACATTAGGGTTTGCAATTTAAACAAAAAGATCTCTAAATCAGCTTGAGTATCAAAATCAATAGCTTGGTGCATGATGTTTCATCGAATGTTTTTCATTTGAAACAATTGAAACATATTGTGCAACATTAATGAAATGGGGATTTTGTTTAAAATTAAATATTATTAATTAATATATTGTTTTATTTGAATATAATTTATATTGCATAAAGTTGGCACTTAGTTTGCAAAATAAGAATATAACCAAGCATATCGAGACAAATTGAAATGATATTTCATCAATTTTTTGAAAAAGAAAGTTCAACTTATACTTATTTGGTTGCATCTGAACAAACACGTGAAGCTGTACTGATTGATCCAGTTGCTTCTGAAATAGAAAGTTATGAACAAATGTTGAATCAGTTGAATCTCAAGTTAGTTTACAGCTTAGATACGCATGTTCATGCAGATCACGTTACGGCTGCAAATTTACTCAGAGCACGTTTTGGCTGTAAAACAGTTTTACATCGTAACTCTGGCGTGGATTGCGGCGATATTTTTATCACTGACCGCAGTGCGATTCGTGTTGGTGAATGCTTAATAGAAGCACGTTATACCCCTGGACATACGAATGCCTGCACAAGCTATGTCATTGACAATATGGTGTTTACAGGCGATGCATTACTGATAGATGGTTGTGGTCGTACTGATTTCCAAGAAGGAAATGCTGAAACCTTATACGACAGTATCCATAAACAGATATTCACTTTACCCGACGACACGATTGTTTACCCGGGGCATGATTATAAAGGTCGTTTGTCTTCAACTGTAGGGTATGAACGCGAATCGAACTCTCGTTTAGGTCATGGGCGTAGCAAACAAGATTTTGTAGAAATTATGAAAAACCTTGATCTGCCATATCCTAAAAAGATTGATATAGCCCTACCTGCCAATAAAGCGTGTGGGAAATAAGGGGAAAATTGTGAGTGAGTTAAAACAAGTTAACCCTGAATTTTGGGTATCTGCTCAGATCAATCAATCTGATTTGGTTGAAATTGCAGCCAAGGGAATCAAAACGATTATTTGTAATCGCCCTGATGGTGAAGGTGTCGACCAGCCCAATATCATTGAAATCCAAGAAGCTGCAATACGACATGGGATTCAATTGGAATATTTACCTGTTGTAAGTGGGCGGGTGACAGATGAACAAGCAATTGAATTTAAGTCACTTTATCAAAAATCCCAAAAACCTGTACTAGCATTTTGCCGTTCAGGAACTCGATCGATTACCTTATGGGCACTGTCTCAAGTGGCTGAACTTACCATTGATCAGATGTTGTTGCAGTCAAAATCACTGGGCTACGATTTACAAGGTTTAGTCCCTCGAATTTTGAAGCAAAATCCAACTCAGTTAAACAATATACCGACTTTTTCTGTGGTGATTGTGGGTGGGGGTGCAGCGGGTATTTCAGTAGCATCGAGTTTGTTATCTCGTCAATCGAATTTAGATATTGCCGTGATTGATCCTGCTGAAATTCATTACTACCAACCGGGATGGACGATGGTGGGCGGTGGGATATTCGCTCCTGAAAAAACGGTAAGAACAATGGCGAGTCTGATTCCTAAACAAGTTGATTGGATTAAGGCGGCTGTTGCAGCTTTTGATCCTGATAATAAACAAGTTTTATTAGAGGGATGTAAGCCGATTAACTATGAAGTATTAGTCGTCTGTCCGGGCTTAAAATTAAATTGGCATGGAATAGAAGGTTTAGTTGAAACGCTAGGTAAAAATGGTGTGACTTCAAACTATCGTTATGATCTTGCGCCCTATACGTGGGACTTGGTTCGTAATATGAAGCAGGGTAAAGCTGTTTTTACACAGCCACCTATGCCAATTAAATGTGCTGGTGCTCCACAAAAAGCAATGTATTTGTCAGCTGATTATTGGCAAAAACAAGGTGTATTAAAAGATATTGAAATTGATTTTTATAATACAGGTGCGGTGTTATTTGGTGTACAAGCTTATGTTCCAGCTTTGATGGAATATATTAAACGTTACAATGCCAATTTACACTTTAATCATCAATTGATTAAAGTCGATGGAAGCCAAAAGCGAGCTTGGTTTAAGGTCAGTGAAGGGGAAAATACTTCGGTGATTGAAACTGATTTCGACATGATTCATGTTGTTCCTCCACAGCAAGCACCTGATTTTATCCGAGCGAGTAACTTGGTTGATACTGCAGGTTGGGTCAGTGTTGATCAGCATACCTTACAGCATAGTAAGTATCCTTATATCTTTGCTTTGGGTGATGTCACTAATGCACCAAATGCGAAAACGGCAGCAGCTGCACGAAAGCAAGCACCTATTGTTGCAGTGAATGTATTGCAGTACTTAAAAGGTAATCAGAATTTTGCGCAATATGACGGTTATGGATCTTGTCCGCTCACAGTTGAGCGTGGAAAGATTGTGTTGGCAGAATTTGGTTATGGCGGAAAACTGTTACCTAGTTTCCCTAAGTGGTTGCTCGATGGGCAAAAACCTTCACAGCTTGCATGGTTGTTAAAAGAGCAAATTCTACCACCGATGTATTGGGATGGAATGCTCAAAGGTCGTGAATGGCTGGTGAAGCCAAAACTATAGTTTATTCAGCTTAAATAAATCAAATACTTAGTCCTGATTCAGAGCTGAGTTAGGGTAGTATTTTCTCCATAAATGGGTTCATCCTTGTACGAGGACATTGCATATCATGTGGTTATTAGTCTTAGAAGGTCTTGCGATCGGATGTTTACTTGGATTGACAGGTGCAGGTGGCGGTATTTTGGCTGTACCAGCATTGATGGCGAGTCAAGGATGGACAGTGTCTCAAGCTGCACCAGTAGGTTTGTTGGCAGTAACACTTTCTGCATTTGTTGGCATGGTTCAAGGCTTATTCAAGAAAATCGTACGTTATCGTGCCGCAATATGGATCGCTTTAATCAGCTTGCCATCAGCACGTTATGGGATCCATCTTGCGAGTATTATTTCTCCAGTTTGGTTAAGCCTTGGTTTTAGTATCGTGATGATGATTGTGGCTTATCGTATTTTCTTCAATAAGGTGAATGATTTTGAAGATCCGCCGTGTAAGGTCAATCAATCAACAGGGCAACTGATTTGGAATGTTAAAACTGCTTCAGTGTTGGGTATTATCGGTGTGATTGCAGGTCTATTAACTGGATTATTAGGAGTTGGTGGTGGTTTCGTGATTGTGCCAGCTTTGCGTAAAGTCACTGATCTAGATATGCGTAGTATCGTTGCAACGTCACTGATGATCATTTTCTTAATTGGTGGTGTAAGTATTTCAATACACATCATAGATGGCTTTCAGTATCCAATCGTTGTAACTGTTAGCTTTGTTGTGGCTTGTATTATCGGCATGCTAATTGGCAGAAGATTAATCAGCCTGATTGATATCAAAACGGTACAAAAGGTATTTGCTGTAGTGGTAATTTGTGTTGCGATTTATTTGGTGATTTCAAGCGTATCGAAAATCTTGCCCATGATTTCACTTTAATTATATTGTTATCTATTTGACTTTTAGTTTCTAAAACTGAGCCTAGACTCAAACGATCAGGTTTTGAGTTTAGG
The DNA here is from genome assembly GCF_002165385.1 of Acinetobacter sp. WCHA39. Taxonomy (NCBI): domain Bacteria; kingdom Pseudomonadati; phylum Pseudomonadota; class Gammaproteobacteria; order Moraxellales; family Moraxellaceae; genus Acinetobacter; species Acinetobacter sp. WCHA39. The sequence goes on along the minus strand of NZ_NHRP01000012.1, from coordinate 87,599 downwards.
TTAAAAGATACATACATTTATGTTTCCTATGTAATTTTGTATTATGATGCTAAGAGTTCACTAGCATGCCTAAAAGGATGCTTCACATAAACTTCATATGATTTCTATTAATATCATAAATATAAAAAGAGATTGGGTCAGGAAGAATCAATGTTTAAATTTTTTCTGCGATGGATGGATAGTTGGTCACTGACTGATACTTTAGATAAACAGCATATTCCTTTTCAAGAAAGCTCAAAAGATACCAAGATTCAGTGGTTTAGAATTTTACCATTCATTTTGCTGCATATCGCTTGTCTTGCAGTTTTTTGGGTGGGTGTGTCTTGGTTTGCTATCGCATTCATGCTGTTTTTTTATTTTATTCGTATGTTTGCGATCACTGCTTTTTTTCATCGTTATCTTTCGCATAAAACCTTTCAAACTTCGCGTCCAATACAATTCTTTTTTGTGTTGATCGGAACCATGAGTGCACAGCGAGGGCCTTTATGGTGGGCAGCTCATCATCGTTATCATCATCGTTTTACTGACACAGATCACGATCCGCATTCATCTACACATGGATTTTGGTACAGTCATATTGGATGGTTTTTAAATGAACAGAATTTTTCTACACGAAAAGAAGTCATTAAAGACTGGCTAAAGTTTCCTGAAATTGTTTGGTTAGACCGTTTTAGTTTACCTGTGGTCTTGTTCACTGCTTTTGCAATTTATGGTTTAGGTGAGTGGTTGAGTATTGCTTATCCGAGTTTAGGTACTTCAGGCTTACAGCTATTGGTATGGGGATTTGTGATTTCAACTGTTTTGCTGATTCATGCGACTTTATGTATCAATTCACTTGCGCATTTGTATGGCAGTCGAGACTTCGAGACGAAGGATAACAGCCGAAATAATTTATTTTTATCGATTATTACATTGGGTGAGGGCTGGCATAACAACCATCATTATTATGCGGGGAGTACTCGGCAAGGTTTCTTCTGGTGGCAAATCGACATTACTTATTACATTTTAAAAATGATGTCTTTTTTCGGTTTGATTTGGGGAATTAAACCTGTACCACAACGTATTTATGATACCCATAAAAGTCATCAATTAAATCTCAAAATAAACACGAGTAAAATTCAAAGCGAGGAGTCTTGATGAAGATTGCAATCGTAGGCTCTGGTATTTCAGGTATATACGCTGCGTGGAAATTATCAAAACAGCATGAAGTCACTATCTTTGAGAAAGAACAGTATTTCGGTGGACATACGGATACACATGATCTTTGGATTGAACGTAAAAACGTTGCTGTAGATAGCGGTTTTATTGTATTCAATGATTATAATTATCCTCTATTTAGCGCCATGCTTGCCGAATTAGGTGTGGAAGCACAGAATAGTGACATGAGCTTTTCAGTCAACAATCAAGTGACAGGGCTTCAATATAATCCATCAAAAAAATGGTCACTATTAACGCGACCTCAGAATTTTTTAAATAAGAAATTTCGGACCATGCTGTCCGACTTGATTCGCTTTTATCAAGACAACAAAGATATTCAGTTAGATCAGTGCAACGCTGAACTGAGTATCGAAGACTATCTGAATCAAAATGATTATTCAGAGGTATTTCGCCAAGAACATTTATACCCAATGTGTGGTGCATTGTGGTCAAGCCCAGTGGATCAAGTTGGAAATATTCCTTATAAATTTGTCGTAAGCTTTTTTCAACATCATCGTATGTTGCAATTGGAAGACCGCCCTCAATGGCAGACGGTCAAAGGTGGTTCAGCTTCTTATATACGAGCGATTCAAAAAGCTTGTCCATCAATTATTTGGAAAAAATCGCAAGTTCAACAAGTGATTCGTGAAAATGATTTAGTTCATATTGTCACGAATCAAGAACAAGAAACTTTTGATTGGGTTGTGTTTGCGAGTCATGCTGATGATACGTTAAAGCTGATTCAAGATCCTTCGGCAGATGAGCGAGATGTATTAGGTTGTTTTGATTATCAAGATAACTTTATGGTGGTACATTCTGATACTTCGATTATGCCGAAGCGTCAATCTCAATGGGCAAGTTGGCATGTGCATGTCACTGCTCAAGAAAAACATCAAAAAAATAGCAAAGCTCATCAAGTACACTATGGATTTACTTACTGGATGAACAGTTTGCAGAAGCTACCGTGTAAGACTCAGATCTTTTCTACACTCAATCCGAATATGCCGATCGCAAAAGATAAGATTTATGTCGAACGTCGTTATCGACATCCTGTTTTTGATAAAAAAGCAATTGAATCACAAGCGCGTTGGGATTTGATCGATGGTCAAAACCGCAGTTCATTCTGTGGGGCATATTGGGGTTGGGGCTTTCATGAAGATGGGGCGAGAAGTGCTCAACGTGTAGTCGATGAACTATTAAAATTGAACGGCTAAATTTGGAGGTGATCACATGTTTGAAGATTCACTTTCCATAGCCAAAGCTCAGATTAGACATCGGCGCTTTTATCCTAAAGCACACGATTTTGAGTCTAGTTTGAGCTATTTATGTTTTGATCCAGATCGTATCGATCAAAACCTAGATCGTTCATGGCTTTGTTCAACTTCGCGTTGGAATATCTTAAATCTTTATGAAAATGATTTTCTAAAAGGCTATACAGGTTCGATCAGAGAACGAATTAAGAAAATCCTTTTGCAGCAAGCGGATACGATTTTATCGACACAATCAGAAATTCGTGTGCTCGCATTGCCAAGAACTTTAGGATTTAGTTTTAATTCAGTCATCTTTTATTTTGTACTCAATCCTCAAAAACAACCTGTTTTCATATTGAGTGAAATCACCAATACCCCTTGGAATGAACGTAAAGTTTATGTGCATGACTGTCGTCAAAAATTAAAAGAGCACAGTCATTTCAAAAGTTATGAATTCGAGTTTGAAAAGAGTTTTCATGTCTCTCCATTCATGCCAATGGATATTCAGTACAAATGGCGATTTAACTTTTCAGATGAACAAAATGTGATTCATATGCAGCTTTATCAATCAGATAAATTTATCTTTGATGCAACGATGCGTTTCACTTTAACCAGCATCACAGTTCCTTCACAACTGAATCGTTATGCTATTTATCATATCTTTGAACCTTTCAAGATGTTAGCTTCGATCTACCTTCAAGCTTTTCATCTATGGCGAAAGAAAGTTCCATTTTATCGGCACCCAAAAAAAGATAAGGATTTAAAACAATATGATGAAAACGCTTATTTTCGGTGAACAGGATTCACTGCCTTTGGTTCTTCGAAGCTTGCTCAAACTTCGTCATGGACAAATTCATTTTCGTGGAGAATGGAATGGTACCGTGGGAGAGCTTTCTGATTTAGAAGCGACGATAGAGATTCATAATAAAGAATTGATTGATCTGATTTTTAAAAATGGTGTACTTGGTGCAGCTGAAGGTTATATTCGCGGCTATTGGAGCAGTGAACACCTCGTTGAAGTCATTCAAATTTTGGCGAGAAACCGTCATGTGCTTGATAAGATTAATCAGAATGTGATTTCTCAAACCAGCCAACTTGTATTAAAAGCTTGGTACAAAACACGTAAAAATTCATTGTCAGGAAGTCGAAAAAATATTGCAGAGCATTACGACCTGAGCAATGACTTTTTCAAACTCTTTCTTGATTCTTCAATGATGTATTCCAGTGCAGTATATAAGCACAAAGATATGACTCTAGAAGAAGCTTCTGATTATAAAAAAGAGCTGATTTGTCAGAAATTACAACTCAAACCGATGGATCACTTGGTTGAGATCGGAAGTGGTTGGGGCGGATTTGCGATTTACGCTGCTCAGCATTATGGCTGTAAAGTGACCACGATCACCATTTCTCAAGCACAATACGATGAAGCAACTAAACGTATCGCCGATGCGGGTCTCAGTCATCGTGTCAATGTTCAGCTCAAAGATTACCGATTGTTAGAAGGCAAGTTCGACAAGTTGGTTTCGATCGAAATGATTGAAGCGGTGGGTGAGCAATATCTATCGACTTACTTTAATAAATGCCGATCCTTATTAAAACCGAACGGTTTGGGATTGATTCAAGCTATTACGATTGAAGATGCACGCTATAAAAAAGCCTTGAATACCGTGGATTACATTAAACGCTATATTTTCCCAGGGAGCTTTATCCCTTGTATCAGCGTTTTAACTCAAGCGGCATCTGAACAACAGTTACGCTTAAAACATCTTGAAGATATTGGCTTGAGCTATGCTGAGACGATTCATCAATGGCGTGAGCGTTTCTTAAATGCTAAAGAACAAGTTTTGGCTTTGGGATTTGATGAAAACTTTATTCGGATGTGGGATTTCTATCTTTGCTATTGCGAAGGTGGCTTTAAAGAAGGGGTGATCAGCGATGTACACCTGTTATTTGAAGCAAGTCCTTATTAATTTCTCATTATTTTAAGCATCAAGGAGGCAGTTATGATATGGCAATTGTTTTTACTTGATGCCGTTGTGATGACGCTTTGTTGGTTGTGGGCAACAGTTAACCATCGTGCTGGTATCGTAGATGTCGCATGGAGTTTTTGTATTGTTCTCAATATTGCCATTACAGCATTGTTTGTTGAGATCGCTCCGTTAAATGTCAGATTGTTTCTCGGCGTATTCAGTTCAATATGGTTCTTGCGTCTAACTTTGCATCTATTCCGTCGTTATTTAGCTGAGCATGAAGAAGATCGTCGATATGCCAACATGCGTAGAGCAATGGGCAAATATCAACATTTTGGTTTCTTTCTATTTTTCATGTTTCAGGCTGGATTAGCCATTTTATTTAGCATTCCGATGTGGAGCTTGCTCAATGTGCCAAGCATGTCTTGGAGCATGGATACCAATGATTATCTGATTATTGCAGGTCTAATTATGTTTGTTGCATTCGTCGGTGAGACGGTTGCAGATCAACAATTATATCGTTTCAAGCAAAATCCTAAAAATCATGGCAAAACAATGGATCAAGGTCTGTGGAAGTATTCAAGGCATCCAAACTACTTCTTTGAATGGCTGCATTGGTTTGTTTATCCCATCATAGGAGTAGCTGCAGGATTATTAAGCTTGTGGATCTATCCAATTTTGATGTGGTTATTCTTGTATTACATCACGGGTATTCCATTCAGTGAGCAACAAGCATTAAAAAATCGAGGTCAAAATTATCTCGATTATCAAAAACGAACTTCAATGTTTATTCCGTGGAAACCCAAACAGTAGGTACTGCACATGGACTTTATTATTCAAAAATCTTTAAAACTCGTTGAAAGCGGTTTAGTTCCAGATCAGGCAATTCGTGCAGCAATCCGTGCATTGAGTAAAAAGCGTTTGATTCAAGAAGGGCGCTATGATCCTGAGCAAGGTGCACAGCGTTATATGGACGTGCTCAATATGTTGAAGCACAGTGAGATTGCGATTGAAACGGACAAAGCCAACGAGCAGCATTATGAATTACCTACAGCATTCTTTCAGGCGGTTCTGGGAAAACGTTTGAAATATAGTGCATGTTTCTTTCCCCATGATCGAACAAATTTGGATGAAGCTGAAGAGTTTGCACTACAGATATATAGTGATCGTGCTCAATTACATGATGGTCAACAAATTTTAGAGTTGGGTTGTGGGTGGGGATCATTTACCTTATGGATGGCAGAGCGTTATCCAAATGCAAAAATTACGGGAGTGTCTAATTCAGCTACTCAACGCCAACATATTCTTGCAGAAGCTCAAAAGCGTGGTCTAAACAACGTAGAAATCTTAACCTGTGATGTTAATGTGCTTGAGTTAAAAGCGAATACTTTTGATCGTGTGGTTTCGGTTGAAATGTTTGAACATGTTCGAAACTATCAAAAGCTTTTTGAGAAAATTCAGTCTTGGCTCAAAGCAGATGGGATGTTGTGGTGTCATATTTTTTGTCATCGTTTCTTACATTATCCATTTGAAATTAAAAGTGAATATGATTGGATGTCGCGCTACTTCTTTACAGGTGGTCTGATGCCATCAACGTCTACATTCTTACATTTCCAAGATCATTTAGAGCTATCTAAACATTGGCAATGGTCGGGTACTCATTACGAGAAAACAGCGAATGCTTGGTTAGAAAATATGGATCGCAATGTCGAACAATTAAAACCACTTTTTGAACAAGTTTACGCTCAAGATGCAGATGCATGGTGGCAACGTTGGCGTATTTTCTTTATGGCTTGTGCAGAATTATTTGGGTTTGAACAAGGGCAAGAGTGGGTTGTCGGTCACTTCCTGTTTAAAAAGAAAGTCGTATAATTAAAGATAGCTCTGTAAGTAGATCAGCCAATGTTTAGATCGAAACAAAATGACGGAAATCATCATCCACTCGGTGAGATGTTTAATCGCTATTATTGGTTGCAGATCGGGCTGATCGCACTCTCAATTATTATTGGTATTGCTTGTAGCGCATGGGTGATTAAAGGTTCATTACTCAAAACTGCGCTTGAACAAGAAATGGAACATTATTGGATACGTGTTGATCGTAATCCAAATGCCGATCTTCCAGACACTAAAAATTTATATGGCTATCGTTGGTCATCAAACAAGCCTCCGCAACCACTTCGTGATTTGACTTTACAGCAAGGCGTGCATCGTATTTTTGTAGATGGCAAAGATCGTATGACTGTTTATGGCAAGCGCAATGGTCAGCATGTGTTGTTGGTGTTCGGTGAAAGTAACGTCAATAAAATTGTTTGGATGTTTGGTCTTGCGCCATTAATGTTTAGTTTGATTGTGCTCTATAGCATTTTATGGTGGTCAAATCGCCGTGCGAAACGTTATTTCTCACCGATTACCCGTCTTGCAAATGCGCTAGAACAAATAGACTGGGTTCATCAAAGTAAAGAGGCTTCTCCATTTCAAGATATTAGTACCAATGGCAACTTGGAAGCAGAATATCTAAAACAGGCATTAGAAAAGTACCATGAAGTATTGAGTGAGTTTATTTATCGTGAACGCGAGTTTACGGGGGATGTTAGTCACGAATTACGTACGCCTTTGACGATTTTGAAAGGTAATGTCCAAATCTGCCAAGCAAGATATGGTAATGATAAATCATTGAACCGTATAGCAAATACCATTGAGGACATGCAATTACTCGTAGATACTTTACTTGCAATTGCACGTAACACCACCAATACCCTAAATGCTGAGCAAACCCGATTATCTGCCATTATTACTGATCTCGTTCACGATTTAGATATGGTGAGCCAAAGTAAAGGAATAGAGATCTTGGTGCAGTATGATGATTCAGAATCAACACGTTTATTATATCCATCAATGACAAAAATGGTGTTTAGCAATATTTTGCGTAATGCGCTAAATTATTCTCAAGGCTCAAGTATTCATATTATTCAACAGAAAAATCGCATCATCATTGCTGATAACGGCATTGGAATTAGCCTACCAGATGAATTAAAAGTTCGAGAGTTAAGTCGTAGTCAGCTAAAACTTAATCCTAAAGGACATGGCATAGGTCTGCAGTTAGTAGAAAAACTATGTATGCAACTAGGCTGGAGAGTCGAGTTGTTCGATCGTCAATATTATTTAAATACACATACTGACCTTGAACTGCCCAATGCAACAGGATTAATTGTTGTGGTATATATGAATTAAAGCACTTAATCCTCAAGTGCGATTTTTAAACCAACACCCGAAATCGTATGAATGAGTTTTTGTTGAAAAGGTTTATCCACCATTTTACGTAAATTATAAATATGACTACGTAAAGCATCGCTTTCAGGCTCTTCATCACCCCAAAGCTCAATAATAATTTCTTGTTTGGTTATTACTCTTGGTGAGTTTCTCATTAAAATTTTAAGTAATTTAAATTGAATCCGTGGTAATTCAATGTGTTGCCCTGCACGAATAATGGTTTGTGTGGAGCTATCTAAAATTAAGTCATGGATTTGAATTTTATTTTTGGAAACTTCGCCTAATGAACGCTTAATTAGGGCACGAATACGCATGACTAATTCATTGAAATCAAAAGGTTTAACTAGATAATCATCTGTACCTGCAACAAAACCTTTCAATTTATCATCTAAGGTGTCACGAGCGGTAAGCATAAGCACGGGAATATCCATACCTTGTTCTGTTCTTAACCATTCGCATAAATCGTAACCAGAGCCATCAGGTAAATTTATGTCTAATAAAAGCAGATGATATGCCTGTGTTTTAAGAAAATTACGTGCAGCATCCAAGTTACGCGCATGATCAATTACAAAACCATGTTCCTCTAAAAACTCACATACAGTTGCCGCAAGTTCATAGTGGTCTTCAACCATCAGGATAAATTGGTTGCTCATAATAATATCCACTATGGATTAAGTAATTGTTGTTTTAATTTAGCATTAAAAGGTGAATTTCCAAACCAAATTTTAAAATACTGATTTGCTTTTTGATCTGTAATCGCACCGAGAGTCTTTTGATTTAAAGATAATGTAAGTGTATTGCTATTTTGATTGTAGCTGAGGCTATAGAGATCACCTTTTTTTACAGGGTGATATAATTCTGTGATGTTATTCAGTGGTGAGTTATCTGAGAAGTCTGCAATATTTTTCTTAAGGAAATGAGTCGCTGCGCGTTTAAATGCCCATTCAGGAATGTTTTGACGATAAGAAAAGTCTAGGCGTATGTTTTGGTTTTCCCAGTTTTTTTTACAATCCTCTGCAAAGTATGTCACTGAACCAACAACTTTTCCCGTAACAATTAGTGGGGCATTCCGACAAGTTTGAACACTTGCATGCACTACATGAGTACCTACTATTAAGTTAATGGCACAAAATGAAAATATTTTCTTCGTTAAATTAGAATTCATTTTTAGCTCCATTGTGCAAAGAAATACTCAATTCAAAGCTCATTTAATAAGATATATTTTTAATAGGCATAAAAATTCAGATTTTTTTCAATACGTTCAATTTCGTAACGTGCATATGCAGGATTTGTTAGAGTATGATCTAAAATTGCATATAAAAATAGGTTTTGATTACTTTCAAGGGGAGTAATCATATGATATTGATTGTGTAAACTGATAAATATACCTTCAAGATAATCCATTGGATCAAACTGACGTGTCAGCTTTATTTGCATGTTATATATATTCGTAACTTCAAGTATAGCACTATCTATATTTATATGATGATCTCCTATAGATTTTAATATAGAACCATCATAATTATCTATCACAGCAAGGAAGATTAAACCATCAATGTGACTAAATTGATTTAATAAGAAATTATCGTTCATATATATCACCCTTGAATTATTACAAATTTATGATGGCCGAATTTTAAACTATTTTTTGAAAGGTAAAACCAGAGAGTAACCCTTTCCAATATATGGTAATGAACGATATAAGCCATTGGCAGGATCCCAATAATCTTGTTGAAAAACTATTTGGCTAGAGGAGTTGATTTTGATTTCGCTTATGCCATACGATGCCATAGTTTTACTACGACCAAACATTTTAAAATCATAAGACATATACCAATGTATATAGGCTGAATCTTTTTGATAAGTGGCACTAATAAGTTTGACATTGACGTTACTCACATGCTCATTCATACCTGAAAAATGTTTTACCAAATCTTGTTTGTTCGAAAACTGGGATAAGGTGTCATTAATGTATAGGTCATTAGCATAAAGTTGGCTTGCATTTTTAATAAAACTTGGTGTTCCAAGCGTATTGAACGCTGAAGTGAACCGCTTACCGATCTCAGTCGCTTGTTCTTGCGTCAAAGCAATGCCTGATATTTCTTTACTTGCTTTGCTATAGTCAGATGAATAGCTTGGTATACTTTTACACGAAGCTAAAGAGAATAAGGCTAATGTTGAAACCGCTAAAGTTCGTATAAATGCCATGCTCGTAAACTCATTTCATTTTATAAATAGTTTAGAGCGCGTTATGTGAATCTGATGTGAACTGATTATTAAACCTAATACGTTATTCATAGCCTAAGAAAATAATTTCTTGGTGGTGTTTCAAAAAGTATGCTGAAACAAAGCAGGTTGAATTTTGATAAAAATAGAGAAATGCGAATAACTCTAGAAATCAAATGTCCAACCTGCCTCAGTGACAGTATCAAGAAAAATGGCATCAAAGTAGATGGGAAACAAAACTATCAGTGCAAAGACTGTAAACGTCAGTTTATTGGTGACCATGCTCTGAGCTATCTAGGATGTAATTCAGGCATTACTCGTAAAATATTACAGTTAATGGTCAGAGGCAGCGGTATACGAGATATCGCTGAAGTTGAGCGAATCAGTATCGGTAAAGTTTTACGTACTTTAACCGAATCGACCTACCAAATTCAGCCTAAACAAAGTCATTATGAGTCTCTTGAAGTTGATGAGTTTTGGACTTTTGTGGGAAATAAAAATAATAAACAATAGCTTATTTACGCCGACCATCGAGAAACAGGTGAGATTGTTGCTTATGTTTGGGGTAAAAGAGACTTAGCTACAGTTCAACGATTGAAAACAAAGCTTAAACAATTAGGTATTCACTACACTCGAATTGCAAGTGATCATTGGGACAGTTTCATAACTGCTTTTAAAAACTGCAAGCAAAGTATTGGTAAATTTTTACTGTAGGTATTGAAGGTAATAATTGCAAAATAAGGCATCGAATTAGGCGTGGTTTTAGAAGGAGTTGTAATTTTTCAAAAAAGATTGAAAACCATTTTAAAGCTTTCGACTTAACCTTTTTTACATCAATAATGGCTTCATTTAATGTCAGCGTACTTTTTGAAACACCACCAATTTTCTTTGCTTTTGAAACGGCCTTAAGACACATGTTTTAAGGTCGTTTTTTCATTGTTGGATCAATCCAAAAAGAAATCTTTCTGTAGATTGGTATTTCCAGCGACACATGCATATTGAGAAAAGTCAGTGATGCCAATACGAGACAAAGCTTGTTCATCAGTGAGGCTTTGTCCTGTAAGTTCACCTCTAGCCGTGCTATAAATCGCAAAAGCTGCATCAGCCATGATCTGTGGTTTACGGCTGACCTGTAAGGTATTTTCTTCGCCTAAATTCTTCGAAACGGCTGCGGTTGCGATATAAGTTTCAGGCCAAAGCGTATTACATGAAATACCATAGTGACGAAATTCTTCCGCCATGCCTAAAGTCAAAATCGTCATACCATATTTAGATAGGGCATAAGGTGCAAGCATCCCGAGCCATTTCTGTGACATATTTACAGGCGGTGATAAGCTTAAAATATGTGGATTTTCAGCTTGCTTTAAAAAGGGCAATGCAGCTTGTGCGCAGATAAAGGTTGCACGATGGTTAATGGTTTGGATCAGGTCATATTGTTTTAATGAGGTGGATTCCACTCCCATTAATGCAATTGCACCTGCGTTATTAATCAGCACATCAATTCCGCCAAAGGCTTTGGCGGCTTGTTGAATAGCGGTATGGATTTGCTGTTCATCTCTAACATCTAGTAACAGTGGCAATGCTTTGCCACCAGCAGCTTCAATTTCTTCAGCCACACTATAAATTGTACCTGTTAATTTAGTGGTCTCGACTTCGGTTTTTGCTGCAATCACGACATTCGCACCTGTCTGAGCTGCTTTTAACGCAATCGCTCTGCCAATACCTCGACTGCCGCCAGTGATAAAAACAGTTCTTCCTTGCATATTATTCATTGATATTTCCTAGATTTGACTTGTTGTAAACGTTGAATTAGATCATAAAAGGGTGAGCAAATTTTTCAGGATCATAGAGTCGACGTTGCTTGGCAATCTCTACAATTCGATGGCGGAGCTGACGTTTGATCACGGCATAGGTTTGGCGGTGTTTTTGTGCCATATCTTCTGCAAATTTAAACACCTCATGACTTAATGCTTCGATCGGTTCAATTTGGTGAACGATTTGGGATTGTAGACATTCAGTGCCTGTCATGGTTTTGCCTGTCAAAGACATTTCCCAAATTGCATGTTGATTAGGAAGTAGTTGCACAATTTCAGCAATGATATCTGTAAAAGGAATGCCCAGATGGACTTCTGGAAAGCAAAAACGTCCTCGATCTGATCGCATAAATCGGAAGTCACAAGCAGACGCGAGAATTGCACCGCCTGCATAAGCATTACCACCGATTTCAGCAATTACAGGTAAGTTGAGTAATGCTAAACGGAGCAACATATTTTCAAGTTGCAGGGTAAAGGCTTTTTTACCTTCCAAAGATTGTTGCATTAACCAAGCAAGGTCTAAGCCGTTACAAAAGGTTTTAGGATGCTCACTTCGAATAATTAAACAGGCATTATTTTTATCACTTTCAATTTCATCAAAAATAGCAAAATATTCTTCTAATACCGCTTTATTTAAAGCATTTTCCTGATTGCCATTCGTCAAATTCAGCACATAGGTCGATTGCTGTTTATCGAGTGTCATGGTTGCCATTTCAGCAATTCCCCATTGTTTTAGTCATCAATCTTGAGGTTATTATTTCGAAGAAAATACTCGCTCAATAGGGGAGACTATGCCATATTAATGATCATTTTAGGACATAGGATGTGTCATGCGTGATCCTTTTGGATTGTTTCAAGAAACCATCTCTGTTTCTTATGCCCATGTATTATTAGAAATCGTTTATGAATACGGCATTGATGCACACATCGCTTTGTATGGAACGGGATTGATTCCGACTGAAATGCAACAAGCCGATGCCAAGATGAGTGCGCATCAATGGTCAAAATTGGTGGTGAATGCGTTACGATTGACGGGGAATCCGCGTCTTGGGATTGAATATGGGTTTAGGTTACGTCCAACTTCGCATGGGGCTTTAGGGTTTGCATTTCTCAGTTGTGCGGATGTTGAAACGGCGTTAAGTCTTTGTCAGCAGTATTTTTGTACTCGAATTCAAAATTTTACCCCTGAATGGCACATTGATGAAACGTTTATCTATGTTTATCTAGATGATGTTCATCCAGTGAAATTAGGTGATACAGAACAATCTGATCAGTTAAGACATTTCCTGATCGAGAGCTTATTATTTGGAGCAATTCATTTTCTCACTTTATTTTCTGACAAAATTGCAGAAAGTTGTGAGGTTTTTGTGGATTGGGCAGATGCTCAGAATTATGAAAAAATTGATTTATCCCAGATAAAGATTCATTTTAATCAACCACGTAATGGTTTTCGATTTTCTAAAAAATATTTACATTGTAAGAATTTGAATGCAGATCAAGTCGCATTCCAACAGGCTATTTTGTATTGTGAAAATGACAAGCTTAAACTCGTAAAAGTAAGTACACGTGACTTACAAAAAAGTATTCGTTCTGAGTTGTTGCATCATTCTAGTCACGGTTATCCCTCACTTCCATTGATTGCACAGCGCTTAAATATGTCAGAACGAACGATTAAGCGGCATTTGCAAGCACAAGGCATCACATTTTTGCAAATCTTGGCTGAGGTTCGGTTTAATCAAGCCAAGAAATTACTACAACAGCAGCAATATAGTATTCAGGATATTGCTGGCTTGGTAGGGTATGAAGAAGCCACCAATTTTATTCGTGCCTTTAAAAAGACGTTTGGGGAAACACCGAGTCAGTATCGCAAGAATAATCTATCCAAACTGAATTAATTGGGTATTTGACGTTGAATCGTTGTAATGAATAACTCTAGCGAATGCTGAATTTGCTCTGTCCATTCAAAAGAACAATTCATACGAATAAAATGTTGATGTGAGGGCAACACATTAAATAAGGGACTTGGCGCAACACCAATATGATGCTGAATCAGTTGCTCATAGATTTGCATACTACTGACTTTGTCAGGGAGTTGAATCCAGAGAAAATAACCATTTGGATAGTTATACACCTTACAGTCTTTCGGTAGATGTTGTTTGAGATATTGAAAGAATTGCTTTTTATTCTTTTCTAAGGCACGTCGCAGAGTTCTTAAATGCTTTTCATAATGATGATGAGAGAGGAACTCCACCAGCGCATTTTGAATCAGCGCATTGGCAGAAATAGTACTCATCAATTGTAAATGTTGAATATGTTCAGAGAATTTACCTGCATAGACCCAGCCCATACGGAAACTTGAACCTAAGGTTTTAGAAAAAGAAGAGCAGTGTAATACCAGATTTTGTTGGTCAAAATACTTCATTGGCAATGGTTTTTGGCTGCCATAAAACATTTCTTCATAAACATCATCTTCGATTAAATGAATTTGATGTTCATGCAACAATTTAGCGATTTTATATTTAATGTCATCGCTGACAGTAAAACCAATTGGGTTATGTGCATTCAGCATAAACCAACAGACTTTGATTGGATAATTTTTGATGACTTGTTCAAAAGCTTCAATATCAAAGCCATGCTGTGGATGTTCTGGGATGGTGATGACTTTTAAACCCAAACGTTCAGCAGCTTGCCAAGCACCATAAAAAATTGTTTGCTGCAATAAAATATAATCACCAGGTTGCGTAATGGCTTGTAGTGAAAGATTTAATGCTTCTAGTCCACCTGATGTAATGACAATGTCATCTGCATCGGTTGGAATGCCTTGCATACAATAGCGTTGCGCAATTAGCTTTCTGAGTGCCAAATTACCGGGAGGTAAATTTGAAGTTTGGTCATAACTATGGCGATTGCGGGAAAGTTGTCCCATGATCTGAATCAGTTTTGGGGGATACAGCAACTGACTGTCTGGAAAGGCAGAACCTAAGGGGCTAACGTTGGGAGATTGAATTGATTTGAGATATTTAAAAACGAGTGAGTTAATTTCAATTTTCGGATTTAAAGACACCACTGAATAGGCTTGTGGAATCTGAATATGATTTTGCTCAGCCACAAAATAACCTGACTTTTCTTTTGAATAAATCAGCCCTTGTGCTTCCAGTTCTTGGTAAGCATTCATGACGGTAATAAGACTGAAACCTGATCGTTGTACTTGCTCACGTAAAGAGGGTAACTTGGTGTGTGGCTGCCAAGAACCATTTTCAATAAGCAGTTTCAAGTTATGTGCTAATTGTTCTGATTTATACATAAAATAAAGTAAATCCGTATTGATGGAATAGACCTCATCTAAAAGCTATTCCACCCATTTTTTAATAAGCAAACATCAAGAGTAATCTAAATAGACCTGCAAAGATGGCGAGTGCAAAAAATCCGAATAACCATAAGATTATAAACCATTGGGCTGGATTTAAATGCAGCGATTTTATTTTCATACAAAGCTCCTAGTGATAGCCTTCATCATCAATACGGACTTTATTCCGAAATACTCAGTACGACTTTCTATGCTAAAGTCTTGCGGTGTTTGCATCCAACTGTTAGAGGATACTATCCAAAACATGGAAATACAGATGCCGATTGCAACCATGAGGGTAGCAAAAAATGCGCTTTGGGGTTGACCCGTCCCCAACCAAAGAGCATGATGCCGAGGAACCCCGCATTATAAATGGGATTTTGACTACATAGCCATTTGCATTCCAGCATAGCAAGAAAACAAGCGAGACCAATCGAGGCGGCAGGAAAGATAATGTGAAATGAAACAGTAAATGCAAACTGTATTCGAGCTAATTCTAAAGCAGTTAGACCAAGATTCATAAATGATCTGTTATATTTTTTTAGCGAAACTCTGTAGCTATTCAGTTGTTTGTACCTGATTCAAAATAGCATCAAGCAACGATGCAGTGTGTTAAATATTGATCAAGCATTGTAAGTCGTTTGAATGACACTAATTCGGACTGAATAGCGTATGACTATGTTTATCACTAAAGAACTTAATGCGTTGACTCAGCTTTTTCAAAGCAAAGTCCCTTCGCAAGCAGTACAACAACAGCTAAGTCTAGAATATGTAAATCTGGAAGCCACTTTATTAAGGGGCAAGATACTGAGAGATTTTTCTAAGGAGAAGGTCGCTTATATTGCTCAAGCTGAAATAGTGGAAAATGATAATAATCTCGCCTATTTATTTGCACCATTTATGATTGCTAATTTAAATCAGCCTGTGATTTATACCACGCCAGTCTCATCCTCTGTACTTAAGATATTGAATCAATACTATCAAGCTGAGAAAAGTGTCAATCTTAAAATCGAAGATGTCATCCATAGCCTCAAGCTTTATATCGAGCTGGTCGATGATGCAAAAGCAGAGCAAGATTTTCTGTTCCGTTGTTTAGTCAAAGCATTGTGTCGTACAGATATTTTTCATATTTTCTTGGTTACACATTTATCTTTAGATCAGCAACAGATTCAAATCCTAGAAGATTGTTTTGATGTAAAAATTGATGTGATTCACGCTGATCGTAGGCCAAGCATGCTCAATGATGAATTGATTGATATGCGTAGGCTGCTATTTAAAAACAAAGATGAAGCACACAAAAGCTTATGTACTTTGTTTTCCAGTCTTAATGCAAATCTAGTCGCGAAGATTGGTCAGTTTAGTCCGGCCCAAGCGGCACATTTAATCGAGGATATGTTCTATTCGGAACATATTTTTGAAAAGTTATCGGTCTATGCCGAATACATGCAAACCCGTATTCAAAATGGCGCTAGTTTTAAGGCTCTATCCACTATGTAGATTGTTATGAATTAAATTTTAGTCTTTCAATAGGAGCAGAACTTATGTCTCAACAGCAATCAAAATTCCCATACCTTGCGGTTGGAATCAGTATTTTATTGGGTTGTTTATTTTTAGTCTTTTTCTTTCTGGCTGTGAGCAACCAACCTGATTATATGCCATCGCAACAGAAGCAAAATGCTGCTCATGTACAATCATCAGCTCAATCGAAGCAATAGCTTATGTTTTTTAATCCTAAGCTTGGTTTTTCTCTTTTACTGGTGATTTTGAGCAATTGCCAGTAAGTTTTTTGTTTTGGGCTTGGTTGTAATTGTTAAAATCAAGAGAGATTTTAACGCTCTAATTGTTCGAATGAGACAAATCAAGAATAGATAAGAAGCATAATTCATGTTAATCCTATCTGTAGCAAATGTTAAAAAATAGCTCAGATGAGGGCAACATGATTGATAACTCAGAACAAACCATTCATAAGCAAGAAAATACTAATTTTGCCAGAATTGAACCCTATACCCAACCCGCAGGTGGATGGGGCGCATTACTGAGTGTCGCTCGAAATCTAAAAAGGCAAGATATTTTAAAAAAAGGTTCGATTACTTTACTGAATATTAATCAACCTACAGGTTTTGATTGTCCGGGTTGTGCGTGGCCTGAAAAAAAAGATGCGCATGCTTTTAACTTTTGTGAGAATGGTGCTAAAGCCGTTGCTTTTGAAGCCACCAGTAAAACAGTGACTCCTGAATTTTTTGCACAGCATACCGTGAGTTGGCTGGCTGAACAGAATGATTTCTATCTGGAAGACCTTGGACGTTTAACTGACCCGATGCGTTATGACTCTGTGTCAGATAAATATGTGCCGATTTCTTGGGATGAAGCCTTCCAGTTGATTGCTAAACATCTACAAGCACTCGATCACCCTGATCAAGCTGCATTTTATACGTCTGGTCGTGCCAGTAACGAAGCGGCTTTTTTATATCAACTTTTTGTCAGAAGCTTCGGGACCAATAACTTTCCTGATTGTTCCAATATGTGCCACGAAACCACCAGTGTTGGCTTAAAAGATGCGATTGGTTTAGGTAAGGGCACGGTCATTTTGGATGATTTCGATCAAGCAGATGCCATTTTTAGCTTTGGGCATAATCCAGGCACCAACCATCCACGTATGTTAGCAACCTTGAGAGAGGTCTCAAGACGCGGTGGTAACATTGTTGCGATTAACCCGATCAAAGAACGTGGCCTAGAGCGTTTTCAAGACCCGCAAGCACCACTGGAAATGATGACCAATGGCAGTACGCCAATCAGCCGTTACTATTTCCAACCTAAAATTGGTGGTGACTATGCGCTGATGTTTGGGGTGATGAAGCATTTATTGGAGTGGGATAGAAAGGCACGGGCTAAAGGAAAATCAAGTGTTTTTGATCGTAGCTTCATTGAAATGAATACGATTGGTTTTGATGAGATGCTGGCTGAGATTGATGGTACGGCTTGGTCTGAAATTCATAAGCATACAGGGCTTTCACCTGAGCATTTAGAATCAATTGCCAAGATGTATTTGGAGGCAAAAACCGCCATTTTCTGTTGGGGTATGGGAATTACCCAACACAGGCATGGCACAGCCAATATTCACATGCTGGCGAATCTGATGTTAGCAAGAGGACATATCGGACGGCCAGGTTCGGGGCTTTGTCCAGTGCGTGGGCATAGCAATGTGCAGGGTGACCGTACTATGGGTATCAATGAAAACCCAAGTGATAAGCTACTCGATAGTATTGATCGCGTATTTGGCATCAAGTCGCCGCGTAAACATGGTTTTGGTGTGGTCGATACCATCAAGGCGATGTATGAAGGTGATGTAAAAGTCTTTATTGGTTTAGGCGGAAACTTTGCGGTCGCAACGCCTGATACACCTTATACTCAAGAAGCTTTACGCCGTTGTAATTTAACGGTCAATATCACGACCAAGTTGAATCGTAGCCATCTGGTGTGTGGTAAAGATGCTTTGATGCTGCCGTGTTTAGGGCGTACCGAAGTGGATATGCAGATGCATGGACCTCAAGCGATTTCAGTAGAAGATTCGATGAGTAATGTGCATCTTTCAGCGGGACGTAATCCACCAATCTCTGAAAATATCTTATCTGAGCCTGATATTGTAGCCCGTATGGCTGAAGCGGCTTTGCCTAACAGTCAAGTGAAATGGCGTTGGTATATTGAAAGTTATGATCGTATTCGTGATTCGATTGCCGATGTTTTTGATGAGTTTCATGACTTCAATCAACGGGTCTATCAACCGAATGGTTTTCATTTAGAGCATCCAGCCAATCAGCATGTCTGGAATACGCCAAGCGGTAAAGCACAATTTTTGATTACACCATTGGCTGAAGTATATGAAGATAAAGAAAATCAGTATGCCGCAGCTTATAGTGATCAACAAGTTTATACCTTGATGACCACACGTTCGCATGACCAATATAACACTACATTATATGGTTTGGATGACCGCTATCGTGGTGTATTCGGGCAACGCAGAGTGTTATTTATGAATCAGGCGGATATCGATGCAGCAGGCTTTGAGGCTGATCAGTGGGTCGATATCGAAAGTGTGTTCTCGGATGGGGTTAAACGGATTGTCCATAGTTTCCGTATCGTGCCTTATAACATCCCGCAAGGTAGTCTGGCGGCTTATTATCCTGAAACCAATCCATTGGTAGCATTGGGTAGTCATGATAAATACGCCAAAATTCCGGCATCAAAAAGCATCCCTGTGATCCTGCATGCGGGTCAGGCGCCTGAACATTTTAACTTAGCGATTGCAGTTGATCCTGAACACGCCAATGAACGCGTTAGTGGCGCATAGTTGCACGGATAGAGAAGAGGTCAATTGTGGATACCAAAACACGTGGCTATGAAACGATGCAAGTGCATCGTTTTCATCAGGATCATTCTGAAAATGATATGGATTATATCGTTCAGGAGTATCCTGTTGCACTGATTTACAATGGAATTTCCCATGCCGTGATGATGGCAACACCGTCGGACCTTGAGGTATTTGCCAAAGGTTTTAGCCTTTCGGAAGGGATATTGCATAGTCTAAGCGAGCTATATTCACTTGAGATTCGTCACAATTCATTAGGGGTTGAAGTCGATATGACGATTTCCTCTCGTGCATTTATGGCGCTCAAAGAGCATCGCCGAATGATGGTGGGACGTACAGGCTGTGGTTTGTGTGGGATTGAGAGTTTAAAGCAATTCTATTCCGAGCTGCCGTTGGTCAGTAGCAAAGTTCCATCTGTGTGGCTTAATCAAATTCCAAGTGCCATTGCTCAACTGAAAGCCAGACAAAGAATTAGTGAACTCACTGGTGGTGCACATGCTGCGGCTTGGGTGGTGAAAGGACAAATTGTGGTGCTATTTGAGGATGTCGGGCGACACAATGCCTTAGATAAATTACTCGGCCATCTGGCAGAGCAAAAGTTGAATGTTAAGGAGGGTTTTGTGGTGATGACCAGCCGTGCCAGTTATGAGCTGATTCGTAAATGCGCACAATATAATATTGGACTATTGGCAACTATTTCCGCACCAACCAGTATGGCGATTGAGATGGCAAAAAAATTAAATCTGACCTTGGCCAGTTTTTGCCGTGGTGATAGCTTTGTTTTATATACGCAATAATAGTAAAAATTTGTGATTTGCTTGATTTCTAATGCATTGATTTGTGTAGGATATGAGCATTAAGTTTTTTTATTCCCAAATATTATGAATATACCTTTAAGACCTCAACCTGTGATCAATAATCTTTCAGGTTAAAATGCTTTATTTATCGTACTTGGAATCAATACCAATCCTGATCATTCAGGAGTGATCGATTTTCTCTCTAATTTCTGAGCGTTGGTCCGCAGTCTAAGCAATCGTTTTCCAAACAGTAATTTCAGTGCTTCGGTGGGGATTGGCTCAAATGCTTGGGATTTGCTGTTTGCAGATTTAAATAAATTTTTGAGATCTGTCGATGCATAGGTTAAATGCAAGCGTAAAGAGTGGTTGGTTGATTCAATTGATCAATTATTTCGCTTCTTTTTCAACAAATGTATGAATAATAAAACGGTTTTACTATAACAGGCATCTACAGGTTTTTTACAAATGATAGTCTGTAAGAAAAAAATCACCTTTTTGTTAATTTGCGTGTTCAAGTCGATATTTTTGTAGTATTCTTTCGTGAAGATTGTCAATAAAACCGTACAATTTATCAATAAAAAATCAATTTTACATTTTTGTGGGTTATGAAACATGATAAGCCGATTCAAAAAAAGTGCTGTCTCAAAAACTTCATTTATCGCTTTATTTGGCTTGTTTATTGGATTTCATAGTTCTATTGCATTTGCTCAACCAAAAGCAGGAAGTAGTATCACCAATATTGCAAGTGGTGACTTCTATGATGAACAAGGTAATTTGCAAGTTATTAATTCAAATGCAGTTATTTTAACTGTTCAACCAATTTACTCTTTAACTTTACAAAGTAATCAACAAAATATCGGGACTATTGGAAGCAAAGTTAACTTCCCGCATGTTTTAACCAATACTGGTAACATTGTAGACGACTATAAATTAAGCCTTACTCAGTTAACGAATGATCAATTTGATCTGGAAAATATCGCAGTTTACATCGATCGGGATCAGAATGGCGAGCCTGATGATAATAATAATTTACTGAATTCAACCACAAGTTTTCGCTTAGAAGGTGGCGAGTTTGCCTCATTAATTGTCGTTGGAAGTATCCCAACCAACCTAACTGCAAATAACGTCGCTAATTTTACTTTAACAGCTACAAGCCAGCATGATAATGCAATCGCTATGACCGTAAGTGATACAGCAAAAGTTGTGGATGATGCTGTAATTCAAGTGACGAAATCACAGAATATCAGCACAGGTAAAACTGGCACGGAAATTACTTATACCTTAGCGTATACAAATACGGGTACTGCGGCAGCAAGACTCGTATTAAGAGATATATTAGCTACAGATGTAACATATAAATTGGGTAGCGGTAGTTGGGGGAATGGTTCAGGATCGTTAACTGATGCTGATGATGTTGAGACGGGTGCAAATGCGCCAATAAAATATAAAGTGAGTAATGGGCAAGTAGATGTAGAGCTTGCAAGTGTGGCAGCTTTAAGTAAAGGTACGGTGAGTTTTAAAGTCACTGTGAATGCGAATGCTGCCGAAAAAGTTGCGAATACCGCCGATTATCAACAATACAATGCATCAAATGCTATTCTGAAAAATACGCTAACCAATACTGTAATTTTTAACGTTCAGCAAACCTTAGGTGTTGTACTTAATAATAGCCCAAGTAACGCGAATGATGACGGAGAGCCAAACGGTGGCTTGAATAACTTACAAACCCAAAACAATACTTTCGGGGGTGTAGCAAAAGAAATCCAGTTTGATAATTATGTTTGGAATACAGGGCAGGCGACAGATACTTATAATTTAAGCTTCGTTAAAAGTAACGTACCAAGTTGTGCTGTAGTTCGTTTATATCATGCAGATGGTCGGACATTGCTGACAGATACTAATGGCGATGGTGTCATTGATACAGGTGGATTGGCTAACGGCACTTCAAAAAGAATTAAATTAGGGGTTTATTTCCCAGCGAATTGTACTTCTACAAGTACAATGGATTTCGACATTACCGCGACTTCCGTAACAGACACTAGTGTAAAAAATAGTACGCGTGATCGATTAGTTAATACAGTTGCTGTGGGCGAAAGCGATTTGTATAACAGTAACAATTCAGGTGTGGGAGTTGGAAACGTTACTGGTTCAGGTGGGCAAGCCTTATTGGTGAAAAATGCTGTAAAAGGTGCAACCGCTGTTTTCCCACTTGTTATTCGGAATAATAGCACGGCCTCAAATAATTATAATTTGTATGCATCGAGTACAGAGATTGACATTAATAGTATCAATACGACATTACCAACAGATTGGGTAGTGAAGTTTTATAATGGTGATGCAACATGTCAGACCTTACAAGGTGAAATTACCAGTACTGGCAACATGGCGGCTGGAACAACTAAACAGTATTGTGCCGTTGTCACTGTTCCTGCAAATACGACTTTAACAAGTTTACCAATTTGGTTTGCTATGAAATCACCGATGAATGCTCAAGGTGATAGTATTAAAGATCAAGTTGATGTAGCAGTACGCAAGTTGACTTTAGCAAATGATCAACAAGGGCGGATTAATGTCGGCGGTACGGTTGTATATCTGCATACATTAAAAAATATGGGTACATTTGTTGAAGGTGATACAAGCGGAAAAGTAAGTCTTAGCGTAGTCCCTCAAAACATTAATGATGGTTTTATTTATACTTTGTATTACGATGCCAATAATAATGGTGTATTAGATACTACAGATCCGATCGCTACTGATTTGTCTATAACAGGTGGATTAAACCCTCAAAGTTCAGTTCAACTAATTTTAAAAGTTCAAGCTCCATTAACTGCAGTAAATGGTATTTCTAGTGCAGCAAATATCGTCGTCTCTGCCACGAATACAATCCAAGGTTTAACACTTACAACAATTCAAAATACAGATTTAACAACAGTTGATCCTACGCAACTTCGTCTGACCAAAGAACAGTCTAAAGATGAAGCATGTGCACTTATGAATGTTGCCACTGCGACCTATGCAAGTAACCCATTGACGATTAAGCCAAATCAATGCGTTACCTATCGTTTAACAATTAAAAATGATGGTTCAACACCAGCAGCGAATGTTGTGATTAATGATGTTGTACCTGCTTATAGTATTTTGCGAAATGCATTGCCGCCGTCAGTGAGTAAGGGTTCTGTAGCTGTGAGTGGAGATCAAATATCTGGAAATATTGGAGCACTTGCACCACAGGAGCAAGCAGCGTTGTATTTTTCTATTCAGGTTACACCTTAAGTTAGGCGGATGCTAGAAGATGAATATAATCAATACATTAGAAAATATCCGCAATAGCAAGATCACTTTAGGGATTTTGTTGGTTACTTTGTTGGGAGTGTATCAGTCTAGCTCTGCTGCTGTTCCTACACGCCAAATCATTAGTAATATGGCGATCGGTGAGTACACTGAAGAAGGTTCAACCGTTGTTCAAGTCAGCCGTTCGAATTTAGTTCAAACAACGATTCTTCCAGTTTATTCTGTTAATTTGACGGCAAATAATACTAAAAATGTCGTAGCGGGTCAGACTGTATATTTTAACCATACTTTGACTAACACGGGTAATGAAGTCGACCAGTATACCTTTGCAGTAACAAATAATACTGGAGATAGCTATGACTACAGTAATCTATCTGTATTTTTAGATAAAGATAATGATGGCGTGCCTGATGGCGCAGCGATTACTTCTTATTCTTTAAGTGCGGGCGAGTCAGTTGGTCTTATTGTGGCGGCAAATGTACCGAGTGGTGCAACGGTTAGTCAAAATGGATCATTAACATTAACTGTAAATTCTTTAAATAGTGCATCTGGAACAAAGACCAATGTCGATACAGCAACTGTTACGAATCAGTCTGCTTTAGTTGTTCGTAAAAAGTTTTCTCAAACAAGCGTGGCAAATGGAGACGTTGTTACCGTTCGTTTAGATTATCAAAATTTAGGTAGTACAGCGACAGGCTCTGTAACTTTAACAGATACACTCAATTCAAGTTTGGTTTATCAACTAAATGCTGGTGAGAATTGGAACGGTACAACTGTAAATCCAAGTACTGGGAGTAACGATCCAGCAGGAATCAATTACAGTGTGACATCAAATACTGTAACTGCAGTCATTAGCTCAGTACCAGCAAATACAACTGGCTATATTGAATTTAAAGTTAAAGTAAATAAAACAACTGCTGGACCAATTAATAATACCGTTAATTTTGGGTATGATCATGATAATAATACAACAACAGCAAATATATCTGATCTCAGTAACATAGCTGTACTTAATGTTGCTTCAATTTATGCTGTCAAAATTAATGGTAGTGCAACTGATGCAAACAATAGTGCTACGGTTTTTGCTTCTGCTGCGGCTCAAGGTGGGGAGCTTAGCTTTAATAACTATGTTTGGAATAATGGTAATAATACTGATGTATTTAATGTAACAATGACAGGTAGTACATTTCCGACAGGTAGCCAAATTGAATTTTATCGTGCAGATGGCGTAACCCCATTATTAGATAGCAATGGAGATGGTATTCCTGATACAGGTTTATTATCCGCAGGCGTAAATTTACCAATCGTTGTTAAAGTACGTTTACCTAGTAGTTATGCTGTAACGACTGATACGACATTCGAAGTTTTACCTCAAGCTCAGTCTTTAGGTGATATTAGCAAAACGAGTTTGATTAAAGATCAGGGTAATTTACTTGCCACAACGGTAGCACGTTTAGTTGATTTGACGAATAGTCCTGAAAATAATGGTTCGGGTAATGGGAATGTTGATAATGCTGGTAATCCGTGGAAAATCGTGATTGCCGCAACAAGTACCAATCCTGTTGCCGGTGGGCAAGCAATATTTCCATTAAAAGTGAGCCATATTGGTATTGGAACTGAATATTTACTTAGTGCGAACTCGACGAGTAATTTTACAAGCTTAACTTTGCCTAATGGTGTGAACCGTGTTCGTTTTTATGTTTCTGGAAATGGTTCAAACTGTAGTGTCATGGGTAGCGAAACAGGTAAAACCATCTATCTGAATAATGGTGAAAGTCAGTTAATCTGTGCTGTTGTTGAAGTGGATCAATTGAACAGTAGTGTAACTACACCGATCTATTTCCGCGCTCTTTCTACAAGTTTTGTAAGTGGTAATAATAGTAGTAATCCGAGCCAAGATATTATTATGGATGCGATTACTATTCAAAGTGTCAATTCTGTAGCTAAAGTAGAATTCACTCCAAATTCTCGTGGACAAGTCTCGCCATTAGGCACCGTCATTTATAGTCATCTTTTAATCAATAATACTGATGTTGATTTTACAGGGAACTATAGTTTTCTTTCGAATAACGATCAGGTTGAGTTTAACAGCACTCTTTTCTATGACGTAAATGGAAATGGTGTTTTTGATGCTGGGGATTTGGTGATGAGAAGTTTAGCTGACTTGCCGGGTGGAAAATTAGCAGCACATACACAAGTCAAATTATTGCTTCAGGTTAAAAATCTTGTAGCAAATAATATTGCCCAAGCGAATACCACCACGATTAATTTAACGAATAATGCTAATGGTCAAGTTTTGGCATCAATTACTGATGTAACTACAGTGAATCAGAGACAATTGAAGTTGAGTAAGTTGCAAGCACGTGATTTTGATTGTAATGGCACAGCTGATGAGTCCTATACAACAAATAGTCTCAATATCGGTAAACAAGCAAATGGCCAAGGTCAATGTGTTTTGTATAAGGTGATTTTAACCAATACAAGTGCGACTGCTATGAGTACTGCATTTACCTTTAGAGACATGACGCCTGCCTATACAGTTTTATCTCAATCACCTATCTGCACATCATGTAGTAGTATGACTGCTCCCTCAGTCGGTAATGCTGGTGCGGTTTCAGGAACATTAAATAGTGTAGCTGCAAACCAAAGTTACGAATTTAGTTTTGGGGTGCGCTATGTGGGTCAGTAAGCAAAAAATGAAAAAGAATATCTCTAATTACAGCATGATGAATCATAAAGTTAGTTATATATATACTTTGGTTTTGTTTATCTTAACTTGTTTGATGTGTAGTCAAGCTGTATTGGCTGCACCGCCAACGATTGAGATTTTTGGAAACTCAGGTTCAGGAAATGGGCCAACACAAGGTCCTGTAACGCATACTTTTAAGTTAAATACAAATAACCCAACTGATAATGTAGGCACAACATATGCTCCGACTACTACAGTTACTTATACTGTGACAAATTCATTAGCTACAGCAGCTGACCCGGATATAGTTATGGGGGGAACGCTAGATACTAGTTCAGGAGTAATATCTACAAGTTCTGTTCTTAAAGATTTAAATGCAATTGGTGGTGGCGGAAATACTATGTTTGCAGCTTCCCTGCAAAATGCACCAACAAGTTGTAGTAATGGTATGGATAAAGTTGCATGTGCAAGCACAAATGGTGGAATTGAGGTAACAGCCAATCAGGGCGTGGCAATGATTGTAAAGACCAAATCATTAAGAGATGTGACAAATGCATATAAAGGTCGAGTAAAAATTGGAGCAATCAAAATAGTATTTAATCGTCCTGTAAATAATCCTATTTTACAAGCATCGGGGATGGGAGCTGGAACAGATAATGCAACAGCAAATAATGATTTAGGTTTTTCTGCCGAATTTACATTAACAACTAGTAATACTCCAGTTATATTGCAACGGATTGCAGGAAATAAAAATTTTGCTGTGAATGGCAATAATATTATTAATACCGCAGATAAAATTACATCACAATCAACTCTTAATGGTGCAAGTGGTAGCGTGTATATCAAAGGTAAAGCTATTACGGAATTAAATTTTGATATTTATGTTCGTGGAGATGGTGATAAGCGGACATCTGCTCCAAATTACTTATTAACAACAGGCGATGCTTTTTTCTTTGGTATGTCCAGTATGGACGCTGATAGTGATGTCACCTTGGTTAAAAAACAACGTGTAGGCAACACAAGCACATTTGTATCAACTCAGTTGAACAATGTGCCTCTCGGTTCATTAATGCAATATCAATTGGAAATTACCAACAATACGCCATCAGGTGCAACATTGGGTGGCACAGTTGTAAATTTACCTTTTAATGACACACTCCCAGTCAGTTTAAAAAATGTTTCTATTGTCGGAACACCAGCTACGACACAAGGTACAGGAGGTTCAAGCCCTCTTACTACCTCCTGTACTCCTACATTAACAGGCGATAATACCGCAGGCTGGAAAGTCTCTGGGCTATTTACGGGAGCAACAACTGCAACCTGTATAATCACGATTCAGGGTACAGCAACCGCAGCAGGTACGTTAACCAATACAGCAACAATAGAGTCAACCTCATCGAATGCGCCTGTCAGTAGTTCAGTCAATGCGATCATTGTAGCCCCGACACCTGATCCAGCGGTTAAGGAAGCTCGTTTTACAATTACTCCTGATTTACCCACGATTGTACGAGGACGAGTTGGTACACAAACCATCAATATTAAAAATGAAGGGCCGAACGATGCAACCAATGCCATCGCAACCTATATTGCCGCACCACAAACTGGTGTGACAGTAACGGGTGTAAGTGTTGTCGGTGGGGGGGTGTGTGCCCAAAGTGGTAGCAACTGGACATGCCCTTTAGGGAGCGTGGCGAATGGAGCTACAAAACAATTATCTGTGAGTTACAGCACAACAGCGGCTTCCTCTACAGGTACTGCTCAGCAAGCGACCGTTAAAGTTTCGAGTGATGAGTTTAACCCGGGTAGCGGCGCAGGCGAAACACTGTATAAGGTTTGGGGTAGCAACCAGCAAAATGAGTCAACAACCAATGGTGCCTTTTGGGTGGGTTATGAAGGAACTGGGGGAAGTACGCCTGTAGGCAGTAATGTAAATCAGGGAAGTTCACTTGCAGCAGCTTGGCCTCCAAGCCAAGCTAGCCCGACGGGTGCTTATCTTTCCTATGGTGGGCCAGCACTCGGCGACTCAGTTTATTTGGCATCCAGCAGCACCGCTGCACCCATGATCCAACGCATTATTGGCAATATGGGGGCAGCTGCTGAAAGAACGGTATCACTCCCTACAATGCAGACTGCCGATAACCGCCGTGCTTGGGAATTTACCACAGGGGTCTATATTCCGAGTTCGCAAACATTAACAGTTTGTACTGGAAATACGAGTGTTGGCGTGGATGATGGCGCATATATTATGGTGGATGGTAATGTCGTGGCGAGCACAAACGGATGGGCACCAGGTGGTGTAACTGTTACCACAGCTTCCGCCTTCAGTGCTGGTTATCATCGCATTAGCTATCGTATCGTCAATCGTAATACCTACAATTTATCAGGGTCGGATGCAGAAAACTCCGCAGGTGGTTATGGACCAATTGGTTTGTCTTTAAGTGGGAATTGTTCGACTGCAAACTATGACACAGTCACAGGTACAGGTGTTCCTGTCAGTATTAACATTATAGATGGTGCAAAAATTAAAATTGCTAAAAACTCTGTGAATGGGACGGGTACGTTTAACTATATTAATCTTAGCAATCTTGTAAATAGTACAACAGCAGTTACCACGGATTCTGTAACTACAGTCACAGCAGGAACCACAGCAACCTCTGCACAACAGCTTTGGGCGCAAACATTGAATACAGATGTTTCTTTTACAGAAAGTGCTTTAGCAGGATATGTTTTATCAGGTGTTAGCTGTGTAGATGCAAATAGCGGTGTAACAGGGAATACAGGTACTTTTTGGACGCGTGTAAATAATATTGTGACGATTCCCGCTGTTCGCATAAAAGAGGGCGCCGATATTACTTGTACGTTTACAAATACGAAGCTTATTTACGTTGATATTACTGGACGAGTATTTGTTGATAATAGCGGAACAACGCTAGATGCGAGTAAAGCATATAATGGCATACAAGATGCAGGTGAAGTTGGGATTGCAAATAGCAAAATTCGTTTGATTAACTGTAATACTACTACACAACTAGCTTCAACAGTGACAAGTGCAAATGGTGATTATGCTTTCTCAATTGAACAAAGCTTGTTGCCATCATCATTTTGTATTGTTCAGCAGAATTTACCTGAATATATTTCTGTCAGTGGCGCAACGGGCTACACCCGTTCATCAGATACAATTGCTTTAACCAAGACAAGTGCGACAAGCTATGCAGCAAATAATTTTGGTGATGTGATTGTTAATGTTGTGTTGAATGAAGATGGGCAGCATACAGCTATTGCTGGAGATGTCACGGACTATCCTCACCGTTTAAGCACACAAATTCCAGTTCAACTCACTCAATTAGTACAGACTCAGACTCAGCGACCAAATGCTAGCGCCGATCAACCTTGGCAAGCATTGGTTTATCGAGATACGAACTGTAATGGTCAAGTAGATATGGGTGAAGTTGTATTTAACCCAACTGCTGCAAGTACTGTTCTATTACAGCCAGGTGCTGATATTTGTTTAGTACAGCGAGTTCATGTGCCAACTAATGTTGTTGCGGGCGCACAACATATTGGAACTCTTCAAGCAAACTATCAATTTGCTCTGACAAATCCATCACAAACGATTCCAGGGCAAACGCTTAAACGTCAGGATGTGACACTAATTGGCAGTGCTGGTTTGACACTGACAAAAAAGGTACGTACAGTAAGCAGTTGTCCATCTACTTCTTCCGATACAAATCCATTTGTCATCACGAATCAAGCTGCTAAGCAGAATAATTTAGAATATGAGATCACCTATAAAAATAACAGTACCAAGAAATTACAGAACGTAAAAGTGAAGGATAGTTTACCAATTGGTACCAATTTTGGTAGTGTAAGTTGTGGACTGACACCAAGTGGAAATACTTGTAATACAAGCGCTTCTGGTTCTTCTCTTGAGTGGGGGTTGACTGGGTCATTAAATCCATCAGCTTCAGGTACTCTGAGATTTTGTGTGTCTCAACAGTAAATAATAGATAAAGTATGTCGAAAATATTATTTACTTGGCATACTTTGTGCTGATAGCTGGTATAGAGTTTTTCAATTGTTTGAACCAGTAGATGTTTTTTTACAAAAAAAGTGATTTTTTTCAACAAAAATACATAAAAGTATTGTATTTTAGTAATGTTAAAAATTATTTTGAACTTTGTCTATAGAATAGAATATGTTCAGAAGTTTAGGATGTTGAGTGTGGAAACAATAAACATGCATTTAAAAGATAATTGGAAAAAAGGTTTACTTGGTGCAGCTAGTTTGGTTTTGGCGGTTAGTGTTTCTGCTGAAACTAAAGTTGCAAAAGATCCTGTATCCGTAGAATTAAAAACCTATCTCATTAGTGTAAGCACAGATGGGAAGCCAGTAGCTAAGTTAGTCAATAAAGTGAAGCCAAATGATGTAATTGAGTATCGTGCAACGTATACAAATAATACATCAGGAAAAATTAAAAACTTAGCTGCGACGTTACCAATACCCGTAGAAACTTTATTTTTGGCGAAATCTGAGCCAGAAAACGCGCAAGCAAGTACAGACGGTACAAATTTTGCCCCGATGCCTTTAAAACGCAAAGAGGGTAATCAAATGGTGAATGTTCCACTGAAAGATTATCGTGCATTACGTTGGACGATCGCAGAACTTCCGGCTGGGAAATCTGTAACGGTATCAGCACAAACGCGTATTAACAGTGACAAAACCAAAAATTAAACAAACTGACATTGAATATTCAACAGGGGTAAGTTCCGAATGTCAAATCAAACTCAACGTTTAAAACTCACGCAATTAGCAGCGTCTATTGCATTTGTCGCAGGTGGTGCCGCTTTCGTTCCTTCAGCGCACGCAGCAGCTCCTAGTGCAGGCACTAACATTAGTAACATTGCATCTGCAAGCTATACGGACAGCAATGGTTCTAGTAAAACCGTTACATCAAATGTAGTAACAACTACAGTTTTACAAGTGGCTAGTTTTACTTTGATTGCAGATCAAACTAAAACTGCTAACGCAAATGGTCAGGTTTCGTTGTCTCATACATTAACAAATACGGGTAATGGTAGTGATACTTTTAACGTAGCTGTTGTCAATAATGATACACGTGATAACACGACAGATAATTACGATTTCAGTGGTTTAAACGTTTATCTTGATGCCAACAAAGATGGTGTTCCAGATAGCCAAACTCCTGTAACAAGCGTAACTTTAGCAGCAGGCCAATCTGTTAACTTGATCGTGCAAGCAACAACAGCAAGCAACAACGTTACTGCTGGTGATCTTGGTAAGTTAACGGTTTCAGCAATCAGTGGTTTTGATACAAGTGTAACTGCTAAAAACGTAGATACAGTTAAGATTACCAATGGCGCTGTAATTAGTTTATTAAAATCTGCAAGTGTTAGTAATGTGGATGCAACTTCATCAAGCCCTGCAGCACGTGAAGTTGAATATACTTTAGCTTATCAAAATACGGGTAACACGACTGCAACTAACGTTACGATTACAGACGTACTTCCAGCTGGTTTAACTTATGTTACTGGTTCTGCTACTGTAAATGGTACTGCTGTAAGTGATGCAGCTGATGCTGATGGATATAACTTCACTTCAGGAACAGCGACATTAGTTATTCCTGCTGTTGCAGCTAACAGTACTGGTGTATTGAAATTTAAAGTTCAAGTGGTTCAAAATACTCCAGCCGGTATCATTAGAAACATTGCTGAAGTTGATCCAGATGGTCCAGGTACAGAAGGCAAAACACCTTCGAACCCGAACGATGTAACTGTATTAGGTGTTAAAAAGGGTACTATTAACGATAGTGCGACCGATGCTTTTGCTGATGGACAATCAACAACAACTCCAACACCTGATGTCATTACTAAGTCAACAACTCAAGGTACTCCAGTTACCTTCGGTGTTACTGCGGGTGGTGGTGAGCCAATCGTAATCCATAACACTGGTAATGTTACAGAAGCATTCAACATCACGGTAAACAAAAACTCTTTACCTACTGGTAGCATTGTTGAATTATTCAAAGCTGATGGTGTAACGCCATTAACTGATACGAATGGTGATGGTGTTGTTGATACTGGACCTATTGCAAGTGGTGCAACTTATCAGATTATTTCAAAAGTAACGCTACCTTCTAGCTATTTTACACCTACACCAGCGCCTGTCACACCAATTAACGCAATTTTAACATCTGCACCTGTAACTAATTCGTCAGCTACAGATACTATTAAATTAGTTATTGATCAAGTAGTTGCGTCTACAGTGGATTTGCACAATGGCGATCTAACAGATAGTACTGGAGCTATTGCTGGTGCATCTGGTAAAGATACAGGTCAATTTATTGATACTAAATCAACTAAACCTGGTCAAGCAACTAACTTCCCATTAACTATTGATAATAAAGGTGCAACTGGAGATAACTATAATTTATCTACATCACCGACATTACCAACGGGTTGGACAGTTCAATATTACTTAGCTGACGGTGCAGGTAATCCAACAGGTGCTCCAATCACGAATACGGGTAATATACCAAGTGGCGGTAGTGTTCAACTTGTTGCAGTTGTAACACCTCCTGCAAATGCTCCAGCTGGTGATCAAGAAGTTATCTTTAAAGTGGCTTCGCCTGCTACTGGCTTAACAGATGTAATGTCTGATCGTGTAACAGTCGAAACTAATCGTATCCTTAGCTTGCAAAATGACCGTACTGGTCAAGTTGCACCAGGTGGTACGGTTGTTTACAAGCATACCTTAACCAACAACGGTAACATTGTTGAAGGTGCTGCAGCGAATACATTACCTTTCACATTAACCAACGACCAAGCTGCAAATGGTTGGGTAACAACCTTATATGTGGATTCGAATAACGATGGTATAGCTGATTCTGGTGAATTAGTCACAGGTAGTGATCTTGCAGTGAAAACTGGAAGTATTGCTCGTGGTGCATCTGTTAACTTACTCATCAAAGTTCAAGCTCCAACAAATGCAACTGCTGGAACACCAAGTTCAGTTGTATTGACGATCAAACCAACAGTTGTTGGTGGTCAGTCTGTTGCTGATCTAGTGAACACTGACTTAACGACTGTAACAAGTGGTCAAGTGCGTTTAGTGAAAGAGCAATCTTTAGCAAACTGTTTAACAGGTGCTGCGGGTACTTATACTCAAAATACAGTTTCTGCTAAACCAGGCGAGTGTGTGAAGTATAGAATTACTGCAACGAATGAAGGTAATGCTGACGTAACTAATGTTGTGATTAGCGATGCTACACCTGCATATACAACGTTGAAAGTGATTGCAAGTGCATCTCCAGTAGCTACAAATGCGACATTAAGTACTTCAACTGCTGCATTAACTGATGGTTCAACAGGTACTATCGCTGCTGAGAAAACACCTCTTGTACCTAATACAAGTGCGGTATTAGAGTTTGTAATCAAAGTAAATAATTAATATTCATTAAGTAATTTCGATTGCTCAAAATGAATTGATTAAATATGTGGGCATTTGCGCAAAGCAGGTGTCCACAATAATAATTTTAAAGTTTTTCATTTAGACTATTTAGTTGAAGGGTAGAGCGCTGTGCTACAACAGAAGCAAATCCGTGTAAGTCGAAACATGTCTTTCATGTTATCAACGTTGACAATATCTATATTGTCTGCGCAGTATGGTCATGCCGCGAATATTCCTGATGTAGGTAGTAAAATCAAAAACGTTGCTTACGCAACTTTTACAGTAGCAAATGGTAAAGAACAACAATCAGTTTCTAATACAGTCGAAGTTAATGTTTCAGCTTTGTACGCTATTACTTTAACTACACCGCCAGTACTCGATGTCGAACCTAGTGTGCGAGTAATATGGGCCAATACTTTATCGAATAATAGTAATGCACCTGTTAATGTTCAGCTAGAAGCATTAACAATTAATGAATTAAATAATATTAAAATCTACATAGATAGCAACAAAGATGGTCAATTTGATACGAATGATCAACAGTTAACAACTAATGTAGCTTTACAAATTGGCCAAAGTGTCAATTTGTGGGTTGTTGCTACCACAAGTTCAAATTTAACAGAAGGTCAGCAATTTAATTTACCAATTAAAGCAACAGTTGTTGAAGATACAACAGCAATTGCAATCGCTACAGATAGTGCAATTAGCTATGGTGCAAAATTAGTTGCAACTAAAGAAGTACAACAAAAAACTTTTGAGCCTTCTGCAAGTGCAAATTATGACTTAAATTACACGCTCAATATTAGCAATGAAGGTAAGAAGCCAGCTAGACCAACTGATGTCATGGTGGATGGTCAAACACAAAAAATGGTTTTGTTGGTTGATGATTTACCACCTAATACAACATTTAAATCTGCTTTAGTAAAAAATACTCAAGCAAAAATTTTATACAAGCTTGCCAATAATAGTTATAGCACTATTGCTCCAAGTGACATTACACAGATCAACCAGCTTGTTGTCGGTTTTCCACAAATTGCTGCAAATACATCTGAGCAAGTTGATCTTGTTGTTAGTATGAACCGCAATATTGCAAAAACCACAGTAAAAAATACTTATAAAGTTTCGTATGCTGTCACTGATAGTCAGAAAGATGTGTTATCAAACGTTGCATCTACTTTAGTTAGCGGCTCAGCAGATATTACAAATAATTCAAGTGATTTTAAGAATATTTTGGCAACTGGTAGTGTAAATAAGCCACTGAATATAGAAGCTAAAAATGCAAGTTGTAATGCTGATCGTTATATTCCAGATCGTGTGAAAATTAGAATTAAATCTACAAAAACAGATGATTTAGAAGAAGTTGTTGGTATTGAAACTGGACCAAATACAGGTGTATTCCACTATACATTACCAACAACTCTTTCAGATAAAGGCATTCGATATGATGCAGTTTTGCAGACACTTAAACGTGATAAAGTTGATATTAGTTTAACGGATTGTTTGGATGCGCAAGGCCAATCTACAGGAACAATTACCGACATTAATACAAGTGTGTTAATCGATCCGTATGGTACAGTATTTGATGCTAAAACGGGTTTACCTGTAGCCGGTGCTACAGTTACTTTATTGGATCAAAATGGTCAACCAATTGGTGATAATGTAGCATTTGAAATTGATCCTCAAACAGGTGATAAGATTTCTATTCCTGCAAAACAAGTGACCAATAGTGCTGGTGAATTTATCTATCCACTGGTGAAAGCAGGTACATATAGTTTTATTGTAGACACAAACACTATCCCGGGTGACAAACGTTATACTTTTATTAGTGATCGCAAGGTATATTCAAGTTTCCCAGCAGATAAAGCGGTTGATTTAAAGTGGTCTTATGCAGGACAGTTCACATTAAATAATGGTGACCCTGCACTCAATATTGATATTCCAATTGACCCTGAAGTGGATAATACGAATTCATCTTTATTTGTAAAAAAAGTTGCTTCAAATAAAACTGCTGAAATTGGTGAATTCGAAGAATATACGGTGAATGTTGCAAATCGTGGAACGGCAGATTCAACGAATGTTTCGATTACAGATACACTTCCTCGAGGCTTTATTTATGTTCAAGGCTCAATGCGTGTTGATGGTAAAAAGGTAGAAGATCCATTAGGTGGTAAGGGACCTTATTTAACACTTGGACTAGGTACACTCACTCCAAATAAAGAAGTTAAAGTACAGTATCGCGTTTATATTGGACCAAATGCACTCAATGGTGATGGTATTAACCGTGTTCGTGCCAAAGATGCGAAAGGTATTGAGTCTAATGAAGCATCAGCAAAAGTAGAAGTTACGCCTGGTATGATGATGTCTGAGGGTTTTATCGTAGGTAAAATCTTCACCGACTGTAATCGGAATGGCGTCCAAGATGCTGGTGAAATAGGTGTTCCTGGTGTTCGTATTTATCTTGAAGATGGTAGTTATGTTATTACTGATAGCGAAGGTAAGTATGATTTCTATGGAATTAGTGCAAAAACGCATGTTTTAAAAGTCGATCGTACAAGTTTACCAATTGGTTCTGAATTAGTATTAATAAATAATCGCCAAGCAGGTGATCCAAATAGCCGTTTTGTCGATTTAAAACGTGGTGAATTGCATCGTGCCGATTTCGCGATAGCTGAAGGTGTTGGTCAATGTTCAGAATCTTTAATTGAACGGGTGCTAGAGCGTAAAAAACGTATTGAACAAGATAATACAAATTTAGAGCAAATATTACGTTCTGATTTAACGATTGATCCAATTTTTTCTAAAGTTACGGATGTTCGTGGACAGCCATCGAGTGGCTGTATTTCAGCCGTTGGAGTTCAGGCAAATTGTAATCTTGATTTTTCAAAAGAACAAATTAAAGAAATCAAGCAAATACAATTTGAACCCGAAAAGTCTGGTGTTCAAGCATCTAGCGCTTTACCAAGTTCTTCAACTCTTGCTATGCCAAATGAAGAGTCTGTAGATACTGTTAATTCTGCCAAAATGATTAATCTTGAAGCAGCTTTAGAAACAGCTGTAAATAATCAACTAGAAATTTTAAATCTTAAAGATGGGCAAGTATTGCCTTATCCTCAGACCTCCATTCAAGTTAAAGGCGCAGCAGGCACTCAGCTTGAGCTCTGGGTAAATGGCACACAGGTTTCTGAGAAACGCATTGGTAAACGTGCTGTATTGCCGAACATGCAGGTTGCAGGTTTAGACTTTATTGGTGTTGATTTAAGTACGGGTCACAACACGATAGAAGTACGTCAAGTAGATATGATGGGCAATACTCGAGACATTAAACGTATTAATGTTATTGCACCTGATCAGTTAGATAAGTTACAACTTGAGCCGAGTAAAACGATTCCACAGGCAAATGGACGCGATCGTTTTAATGTTAATTTAAAAATTGTCGATCGACATGGTACGCTTGTATCAAACCGTACACCTATCACATTAGATAGTTCAATCGGTAAGATTGACTTAGTAGACTTAGATCCAAAACAGTCAGGTATTCAAGTATTCGTTGAAGGTGGAACTTTACTTGTTCCAATTCAAGCGCCAATTGAAGCCGGTGAAGGAACATTATCAGTTGAAAGTGGTATCTTCCACTCAAGCACACCTATTCGTTTCTTACCTGATTTAAGACCGATTATCGCTGTAGGTATGGTTGAAGGTTCTTTTAATTTTAAAAAGTTTGACCCTAAAGAATTGAGTGGTATTAATTCAAATGATGGTTTTGAAGAAGAATTAAATGAGATTTCAGCTTCAAAAGACGGTAAGCGCAATATAACGGGTCGTGCTGCATTATTTTTGAAAGGTAAGGTAAAAGGTGAATACCTGCTTACACTTGCATATGATTCAGATAAAGATAAAAACCAAAGATTATTCCGTGATATTCGTCCAGATGAATATTACCCAGTTTATGGTGACTCTGCTGCCAAAGGCTTTGATGCTCAATCTACTAGTAAATTGTATGTTCGTGTCGATAAAGGACGTTCATATGCAATGTATGGTGACTACGTAACACGTACTGAAAATGATGAGGGCTTATCTTTAGGTCAATACAACCGTTCATTGACAGGTGTTCGTAGTACAATAGAAGCTGATAAATATAAAGTTACTGCGTTTGCTGCACAGACAAATACACAGCAAGTTGTGAATGAACAACGTGCTATGGGTATTTCAGGTCCTTATAGTTTAGGCAATGGTGTCAATGCGCAAGACGTGCGTGAAAACAGTGAAAAAGTAGAAGTTATTACGCGTGATCGTAATAATTCGGGTTTAATTATTGCACGTACAAGTTTGACTCGTTTTACTGATTATGAGATTGATACTTTCAGTAATAGTATTTATTTGAAAGATCCAGTTCCAAGTGTTGATGCTGACTTAAACCCAGTATATTTACGAATTACAGTTGAATCTGATCAAGGTGGTGAAGAATATACGGTTGGTGGTGTGTCTGGTTCTGTAAAAGTCACCGATAAAGTTAAAGTAGGTGGTTCTTATGTGAAGAGTAATAACCCACTAACTCAAGATCAGTTAGCAAGTGTGAATACTGTCGTTAAATTTGCGAATGATAAAGGTAAATTCATTGCTGAGTTTGCTCGTTCAGAGAATATTACTGATGACTTAAATTCATCGACGTCAGGAAATGTGAAACCAGATGCAACTGGTAAGTTATCGGGTGATGCTGCACGAGTTGAATTAAACTATTCTTATAAAGACTTGGAGATGAAAGTTTATCATAACCAAGCTGATAGAGAATTTTATAATACAGCGGCACCTATTACTGCTGGTCGTAAAGAGAGTGGCATTAAGGGACGTGTACAATTAAATAAAATCGGCTTAGCTAAGCTTGAAGCGATTCGCACAGAAGATCAGTTAAGTGGCGTAAATCAAGGTGTATCAGCAAGTATTGAACGGGCAATTAACCGTATTTTGGCTGTAGAACTTGGTTTAAAGTATTATGATGAGTCATCTAATTCAGCAACACTGAATACAACACAAGTTGCACCATATCATGGTGTCACAGTTCGCTCTAAATTAATCAGTCAACTACCTTGGCAAGGTTCGAATGTCTTTGCTGAATATGAGCAAGACATTTCTGAAGCGGGTCGTCGTATTTTCGCGTTGGGTGCAAATTATCAAATTAATTCCAAACTCCGTGCTTATGGTCGTCACGAATTAGTTTCAAGCATTGGTGGTCTTTATGATCTGAATAGTAATCAACGCCGCAATGTAACAGTATTCGGTCTTGATAGTAAATATAACAATAATGGAACAGCCTTCAGTGAATATCGTGTTCGGGATGGTATTAGTGCGAGAGAGGCTGAGGCAGCAATTGGTTTACGTAATCGTTGGGAACTTGAAAAAGGTTTTTATGCCAATACGAGTTTTGAGCAAACTAAATCATTATCAAATGCCAATAACTCAAATTCTGATAGCACAGCAGCATCTTTAGGTATTGAATATTTAAAGAATCCTAACTGGAAAGCTGTTGCTCGCATTGAAGCTCGTTGGACAGATCAATCAGATACGATATTGAACAATTTAGGCGTTGCTTATAAATATTCGGATGATGTGACATTATTGGCAAAAAATGTTGTTAGCCTAACAGATAGCAAAAATGAGAGTAGCGGTGATCGTTTAGTGGATCGCTTCCAATTAGGATTGGCTTATCGTGATACAGAACACAATCGTTTTGATGCACTAGCTAAAGTTGAATATCGTTATGATGATAATAAAACTGATTTAAACAATCCGTATCTTAAACATGTTTATATTTTCTCGAACCATTTAAATTATCATCCAACACGTGATTTTACCTTGTCGGGTCAATATGCGGTGAAAAATGTGCAGGCTACATTCTCTGGTTTAGAGTCTACAGGTATGACACACATGTTCAGTGCAAGAGCTATATATGACATCAATGAAAGATGGGATGCAGGAATACACACAGGTGTATTATGGTCTGATATGAGTTCAGGGCGTCGAGTTCTCGTGGGTGGTGAGGTTGGGTATCTCGTTGCAGCAAATTTATGGTTGTCAGGTGGCTATAACTTCTCAGGTTATAAAGATGATGATCTGGTAGATAGTGATACTACAATTCAGGGCGCTTATGTTCGTTTTAGATTCAAATTCGATGAGAATCTATTTGCTGGTAATAACGCTGGAATAAATGCTTCGAGAGAACCATAAACATGAAATATCTTCACAATAATTTATATAAAATGTGTTCTTATTTTTATATAGGGGTTTCTGCTAGTTTGCTTGCAGTAAGCACTTCTGTATTTGCTGAGTCTGCATCTGAGCAAATTATTGTTGGAGAGCAATCTAGTTCTTTGGTACAAGATGTCAATCAACAGAAGCCTTATAATCCTAAAGATAAGCAAGTTGCGGCATTACAAACACGTCTGATACCTTATTTAAAACCATCTGAAAATATTGCATATTATCAAGCGATAAAAGCCTTAACATGGTTAAGTTACGCTGCCCACGAAGGAAGTGAAAAGAGTCTAAGTTCTGCGAGAACTGAAGCACTTCAACAAGCAAAATATATTATTGATGCTTTAGAACAAGGACAAATTGAAAAATTTACGCTGACAACGGCTATTCTTTCTGATTCAAGTGTCATGCGCAGAGACCTTTGGGCAAATGCTGAATTATTAAAGCAAACTGAAGGTTTTTCATGTGCTCAGGCTGAGATTGCTCAAGCAGAAGTGATGTTGGTTTGGGCAGCAGCAGAGCATTGTGAACTTGGATGGAGACACTCAAGAGAACTGTTTCTATCCGCTCAAAGTTTAATTGATCAATCAAATCTCAAAGCATCGGCGTGCAAGTCTGCAACAACATTAGAATTACCTAAAATTAATTATCCATCTTTACAAGAATTGAATGGTGATGCTAAAGGTTGTCATGGAGTGAAAGGCAAGTGGCCAATTTGGTCGCCTGAACAGAAAGTTGTTACTGAACCACTGGTAGCTAAAATTCCATCCAATGCACCAAATGTCGTTCACTTTGCTTTAGATCAATCAAATTTGTCAAAAGAATCGATTGATGTGTTAAATCAAGTTGTAACGTTCTTAAAAGACAATCCAACCTACACCTTGACTCTGTATGGTTTTACTGATGCTCGTGCAAGCGAACAGTATAATTTGAAACTTTCCATGAGACGAGCGCAAAGTGTGCTTGCATATCTTCAACAACAAGGGATTCATTTAGATCGAGTTGCTGTTGAGGCAAAAGGTAAAAATCAAACAATTAACGATGAAAATCAGAAGTTTGGTCATGCATTAAGTCGTAGAGTCGAATTAGTCTATGTTGATCCAGAAGGTAAAGAGGTATCAACTTTCAAGCAACGTCAGGATCTCCAAGTAGAAAAATAATACTCTGTTGAAAACAGTGAAAGTACGTTAAAAAGAGAGCTTTAAAGCTCTTTTTTAACGTTCAGCTTTAGCTAATTCTGCATCAATATAGCTAATAATCATCGTGCTTAAGCCTTTGACCATTTCATCGAAACTAATTTGTGGATTAGGCAAAATGAGATGTCGTGCCACATTAAAAATACTACTATTGATACTGATATAGGCCGTAACACTCAAATTGCTCACTTTCAAATATTTAGGGTGGCGCATCATGTATTTCATCAGAACTTCCATCAATGCCATTTCAATTTGCCCAATATAGCGTTCATATTTAAGTTCAGTTGCATATCGTAGACAGATGAGATAACGATCATTATCACGGGTAAGTAAGTCACGGAAAGTATAGAAAATCATTTCAAATAATGGTTCTAACTCCATTTCGACTATAATAGGTGTTAGTTCTTTAACCATGTCTAGAACTTCTTTGACAAATGATTTTGCCATTGCATCGTAGATTTCTTCTTTATTTTTAAAATATTCGTATAAAGAGCCGACGCTGACGCCTGCAATATCTGCGATGTGACGTGTTGTGGTTCCACTCGTACCATTTGTTGCAACAGCGATAAAGCCTGCTTCAATAATCGTATCTACTGTTACTTTTGATCGAGTTTGACGTGGTTTTCGAGTACCCATAAATATTGTTATATAAATCCGAACATAATGTCAGATTAGCATGCTCCACATGGAAGTAAAAGATCAGCCTACATAATCCGAACAAACAAAATTACATACTTTTAAATATCAAGTTATGCAGTATAATAAAAATAATAATTTTTTTTATATCAATGAAACATATAGATGACTTAAAGTATTTTAAATAAAATAAATAATTGATATATATTGCATTATTTCAAATTTAGTCAATTTGATATTTTAATTTTAAATAAAAATATCTAACTTTTTGTGTTTATCATTACCTTATTAAATTGATTGTTTTACCCGAATTGAATCCGAACATAAGATCGGTTTACATTGTTTCTAGTAGGAAATTAGGTTCACAAAAATCTCCCGAATGTTTTTTCGTAACTCAAAGAATATGTAGCTATACAAAAAGAGATGAACCTGATTCAAAGAATGTAAAGGGCAAGTGACGCTCAAGTGAAGTAGGTAGGTGTAGCCATGATTAGCAACACATTAAAGAAAGGTTTAAGTTTATTTAAATCTAACCCGATAACTGAGCAAATTGATTTTGCAAGTAAAAAAAGTATTCCAATCCGCCATCTGGCAATTGGGTTTGAAGGCAAACAGGTTGATCTTTCGTTTTACATGAATAATCAGTTTGCGACACTTTTCTTTGCGACACTTTCAGTATTCCTGACTTATGGTGAAGATTTAGTGATTGAAACTGCACGTCACCATCGTGATTTACTCAAAGATCCTATTTTAAGACAGCGAGTAACGTCATTGATTGGTCAGGAGGCGATTCACTCAAAACTTCACAATGAGTTTAACGATGCGATTGTTGAACTGGATTATCCGGTAAAGCTCTATCGTTTTCTGGGAGAAAAATTCTTTGATCATATTTTCTTAAAGTTTCCACAACCATTGAAACTTTCATTAATGGCTGGAATTGAGCATTTTACTGCTGTGCTGGCGGAATACATGATGGCCCATGAACAGAACTTCTATTTCTCCGATGATGCCAAAACACGTGCTTTGTGGATGTGGCACATGCTGGAAGAGTCTGAGCATAAAGATGTGGCCTATGATGTGTATCAGACTTTAAATGGTAATTATGCTTTGCGTATTGCAGGTTTCTTTTTGGCATACGGGACAATTTTAGGTCTGATTCCATTCGCAACGCTGTTTGTTCCTGTACTGCGTAAACCATATGAAATGTCGACTCCTAAATTCTGGAAAGATGCGGCACGTGGCGTGAAACTGGTATTCAGTCCAAAAGATGGTGTGTTTGGTACTACACAGGGACGAATCTTTGATTATTTACGTCCAGATTTCCATCCAAATGATCATGATGCGTCTGCTTATTTTGCATATTACGAAAAGAAATTATTATCAGAAGGTGGAGCACTACATCCATTTTTTGTGAAGGAATTTACGCCAAAAGTGCAAGCTGCTTAAAACAGTTTTGAGATGGAAATAAATTTGTATTGATCAATACATTGGTTAATTATGGAATTACGATGAGACTATTTGGTAAGAAAAAAAATAAACCAAGCCAACAAGCCTTTGCTGTGGTGACAGGTGCAGGCAGTGGCATTGGGCGTAGCTTTGCCCTTGAACTGGCAAAACGTGGCGGCACAGTGGTGTGCTCAGACATCAATCTGGATGCAGCAAAAGAAACGGTGGCTTTGATTGAAGCACAAGGGGAACAGGCCTTTGCGGTGCAATGTGATGTTGCGAAAGAAGAGCAGGTTAATCAATTGGCTGAGCAAGCTGAACAATTGATGCGGAGCCCTGTTACTTTGGTGATTAATAATGCAGGTATTGGTCTTGGTGGCAAGTTTGATGAAATGTCATCAGAAGACTGGAAATGGTGTATGGATATCAACCTATGGGGGGTGATCTATGGTTGTCGTGCTTTTGTACCGAAATTCAAACAATTAGGTCATGGTGCAATCATTAATGTTGCTTCAGCAGCATCCTTTACCGCAGCACCGGAGATGACTGTTTATAACGTTTCCAAAGCGGGTGTACGTGCATTATCTGAAACGCTGTCAGCAGAACTTAAAAAGTCGAACATTAAGGTTAATGTACTTTGTCCAACGTTGGTCCCGACCAATATCATCAAAAATGGCAAAGTACCACATAAGGGTCTTTTAGATTATGCCTTGACCAATCTTGCGTTTACGACCAGTGATAAAGTCGCAAAGTTGACATTGGATCGTTTAGACAAAAATGAGCTTTATACCATCCCACAAATTGATGCCAAATTATTCTGGTTGATGAAACGTACTGCACCAAATTTATATGCAAAATTTTTGGGCACATCGTACCGATTAATGAAGTGAATCCTATCGGGTAAAAGATTTTGATGACTGAAATAAGATTAAAGATACGCTTATTTCAGAGCAATAAATGAAAGGAAATTTTAATGACAGCTCAAGCAAAAAAATTAAATTCTGCTGACAAAAAAGCATTGCCTCCGCACATTTACGATACATTTATCGTAGGTGCAGGTATTTCAGGTATTGCAACTGCAATCCGTCTTGATCAAGTGGGTTATACCAACTATAAGATTATTGAAAAAGCGACGCGTGTCGGCGGCACATGGCGTGAAAACACCTATCCAGGTTGTGGTTGTGATGTTCCATCAGCATTATATTCATACTCATTTGCGCCAAGCGCTAAATGGAGTCATTTATTTGCTCGTCAGCCTGAGATCTTAAGTTATTTAGAAGAAGTTAGCGAAAAATTCAATGTAAGTTCGAAAATTGAATTCGGTACAGAGTTGTTGGGCGCTAAATGGGACAATGAACGTAATTTATGGGTGATGGACACCAATAAAGGGCAATTCTTGTCGCGTACTGCGATTTTTGCCACAGGTCCAATTACTGAGGCACAAATTCCAAAACTGGATGGTCTGGAAACCTTTAAGGGTGAAATGTTCCATTCAGCAGAATGGAATCATGATTATGATCTAACGGGTAAACGTATTGCGGTGATTGGAACTGGCGCATCAGCCATTCAGTTTGTGCCACAAATCCAGCCAAAAGCTAAAGAACTCTATGTATTCCAACGTACTGCGCCGTGGGTCGTACCAAAGCCTGATACTGACTTGGGCGATATCAGCAAAAAATTAATTGAAAA
The DNA here is from genome assembly GCF_002165385.1 of Acinetobacter sp. WCHA39. NCBI lineage: Bacteria > Pseudomonadati > Pseudomonadota > Gammaproteobacteria > Moraxellales > Moraxellaceae > Acinetobacter > Acinetobacter sp. WCHA39. The sequence goes on along the minus strand of NZ_NHRP01000012.1, from coordinate 42,700 downwards.
ATTTCCATTGATTCAAAAAACTTGGCGTCAAGCGGTTGCTCAATCATTGAATGCAATCAACTTTGGTTTGCGTAATCCAGCCGTATTAAAGCCTGTCGGTGAGTTAGCGAAACTGATTCTACGTTTCCAGATTGAGGATCCTGAATTACGCAAAAATGTAACGCCAAACTTTACCATTGGTTGTAAGCGTTTATTGTTCGCTAACAACTATTATCCAGCCTTACAACAACCAAATACTAAACTCATTCCACATGGATTGGTCAAGGTTGAAGACAATACTGTGGTGTCTGCCAATGGTGAACGTCATGAAGTGGATGTGATCATTTGGGGGACAGGCTTTGAAGTTTCACATCCACCTATTGGTAAGCGTGTTTCAAACGAGAAAGGTGAATGCTTGAATGATTTATGGAAAAGTAGTTCTCCAGAAGCATATTTAGGTACAAGTATTGAAAATGTACCAAACGCATTCTTGGTATTAGGTCCAAACGTACTGGTCTATGACTCATTCATTGGTTTGGCAGAAGCGCAACTGGATTATATTGTTGATGGTTTATTGAAAATCAGAGACCAAGGCATTGCCAAGTTGAACATCAAGCCTGAAGTGATCAAGCATCATAATGAGCTGGTGCAAAAACATCTTAAAACCACTGTATTTAATGCGGGTGGCTGTAAGAGTTATTATTTAGATGCAAATGGTCGTAACTTTGCAGCTTGGCCATGGTCATTGAAGCAGTTAAAACAGCGTTTAAAACGTATGGATTTGAACGATTATCAAGTAACTTATCAAACTGAAAAACAAACTAATCATTAGATAAGTGCTAAAAGGGCAGTAAATTTTATCTAAGGATAGAGTTTACTGCTTATTTTTTGCATGATAGAAATAAATTAGGAAAGAAATATGAAAGAAGGACAATCCAGCCGAACGGCTGAGGCTGCGGCGGCATTAAGAGCAAATCACTTTCAGAATGCTGAAAATCCAGTATTTTCTGATCCGTTTGCATTTGAGTTGACTAGTCAGGGCTGGAAAAAATTACTAACGACACCACTGACCGTTAAAGTAATGAACTCATCCACGTTTAACCGAAGCTTGGGATTGTTGACAGGGCAGGTGGTTGGGCGTTCACGTTATGCCGAAGATGCTTTGCAGCAAGCAATTCAACACGGTATCCAGCAATATGTCTTGGTTGGGGCTGGGCTGGATTCGTTTATTTTACGCCAAGCTCAACACTATCCTGATCTCAAAATTTTTGAAGTGGACCATCCTGATACTCAGGCAGCAAAACAAAAAAAGGTGAAAGAGTTTGGAGAAATCCCGACCAATGTTGAATTTGTGCCAATTGATTTTGAAAAAGAGTCTATTGCCAATGCTTTAGCTCGAAGTGGCTTTCAACAAAATCAACCTGCATTTTTCTCATGGTTAGGTACAACCCATTATCTTGAACCGCAAACGACACTCCATACTTTAAAAATTATTAGCAGTATTGCTGCTGCAAAAAGTGAAGTGGTGATGGATTATTCAATTGATTATCGTGAATTGGACGGGGTGGAGCGTTTTGGAAGTATGTTCGTTTCTCAATTCACACGTTTCTTAAAAGAGCCGTTAAAAGGACAATTTAGACCTAAAGCTTTACATCAAGCTGTAAATCAAATGGGCTATCAAGTGGCTGAAGATCTGTCGGGATATGGTTTAAGCGAACGATATTTTAAAAATCGGGCAGATCATATTCGTCATACCATAGCGACACATATGTTGCATTTACGTTTAAAGGTATAAGTTGGCATCACAAACTGCTTTATCATCTTTGCTAAAGCAGAGTTAGGTTATTGAAACACCACCAATTTATTCAGTTGTCGAATTGTTGGTTGGCAAACTGGCCATCGAATAGACCGTCAATTGGTGTTTGACACATTTAATTATGCGCTTGCACCTCAATATCCAACGAATATCATGGTCCATTCAGACCAAGGCAGTCAATACTGCAGTCGTGATTTTAGAGCACTATTATTAACGAATAACTGTCTTGAAAGTATGTCGCGCAGCCTTGCGCAGTATACTGCTCATGCTGGGGTAACGCAGTAACAGAAAGTTTTTTTCATACATCAAAAGGACATGTGGTACATGACAGTGTATTTTCTACAAAAAAAGAGGCAAACTCTGTCTTGTTTGAATATATTGAAGTTTACTACAATCGCGTCAGAAGGCATTCCGCAAACGGCTGGTTAATCCCAGAAGCCTTTGAACAGAAACATTTTAAGAGTTTTGAGGGCACCGACTATCCACAATACTGTGTAGGATCAAACAAAGCCCATTTCTATTTAGGCTCTTGTCTCTGAGCAGAATTCATTTCATGTCTGACGATACTTATATTTTCGTATATTACTTTACGTAATCTATTTATCGCACCTAATGGTTTATGTTCAGGTAGAGAATGCCAAGGCGTAAATGAAAGGTTTTCACAAAATTTATTCTGATCAGGCGTACTAAAAACCTGTTGAGGAATATGAATGGTTGCAACTTTATAAAAAGGAGCCTTGTCTTCTTTCCATTCATTCATCGAAGTTTCTACAAGCATTTTATTTGATGTTCTTGGTTGTATAAGAAATTCCATACATACATCTTTCTTATTTAAGGTATTTTGTAGAGCTGCCCTCAAAAAGTTAGGATCTGATTGATTAAGCATAGTATCCGCACTTAGGGAGCAAGGTCTTACTGAATACTTTACTGCTTGACGATCAGCACCTAATCCTAATTGATAGGGAACCATTGACCAATAGCGAGCTTGAACTGGATTCGATATTTTTGAATTGCTTGCTCCCAATGCGTTGAGTGTTCCTTTAAAACCTAATGCGAAAGGGATATGCAATTTTTTTAAAGTACTTTTGCTATTTGTATCTTCTATAAAAGATAAATAACGTAAAGGTTCATCTACGAAAAATACAGGGTGGTTGATCATGATAAAATCTTGAGTCAGCGCTTGTTCATCATTTTCCAAGATTTTTTTACCTTGGACACCTAACAATTTTATTGCCATACCACGCGCGTCCTTTGTACCATCTGCTCTTGTGGCATCACCAGAAGCATTAGAAAAACGAATCCATGCTGAATAGGTCTTATCAGGAACAAAAATTCCTTGGGCTAAGTTTTTGGGTATAGATTTTGATACATGAAACTCTGCACGTACGCAGCCATGCGCTTTTGGGTGCGCATCTCTCAATGCATTGCCAGAGGAGTATTGACTTCGAATTGATTGAACAATTTGCTCTGTAATTTGATTCGCTATTATTTCTTCATCAGGCTGTAATTTTTCGCCGAGCTCTCTATCAATGGTTGGATAGGGAAGTTGTTGCATATTCGTTATGGTTTTTCTTTGCTGAAGGTTGTTAGAACAACCGCTTATGTTTATCAAAATAGGAGTCATGGCAAATAACAACAAACCGTAACGTATCGATGGCATATAACTTGACATTTACTTGCTCCTTATCCCATCGCAGTTATTGTTGAGTGCGATGGATCGATACACTGTGTGGTAAAAGATGTTGTTATCGGAATTATTGCTATCCTGTATTTTAGTACATCAAAACTTGAGTAAGAATACAAGCTGTTCTTAGTTATTGATTTTATATTTAACTTTTATCGAAATGTGGGTGTTTATAGATGATGTTTATGTCTGACTTTTAAAATATGCGCATAAAATCTTCGTTCATAACTGCATAATCAAGTTGTTTTGCTACGGTTTGATGTGCTTGCCAAAAAGGGTTGTCGGTCCACCTTTGTTCTTGCTTGTATAGGAGGTAACGACGATTTTCATAAGTATTGATAATTTTATTAGGGTGTATTGACACTTTTAGCTTAAAAAATAGCGAAGTAGTAAAATCAAATCTCCAAACCCAATTTTACTATTCGCTATGCCTCGTACCATGCTGACAGATCAACACTGGCAAAAGTTGAAAGTTATTCTGCGTAATTTATCCATTCACCACAACTCAAATTTACGCAATTTTATTGAAGCTATTCTCTATAGAATTAGAACAGGCTGTCCGTGGCAAGATATTCCTTCTTGTTTTGGTCATTCCAATTCTATTTTCAAACGTTTTAATCGTTGGTCAAGCAGCGGTAAGTTACTTAGATTATTCAAATTACTAGCCTCATGCCCCGATATGGAGTGGATTTTTATTGATGGCTCTCATGTACGTGCTCATCAACATTCTGCCGGCATAGCGAATCAATCTATTTCTAAAAGTGTAGGAGGAAACTCCTCAAAAATACATTTGATTGTTGATGCACATGGCAATCCTATTGATTTCATGATTACCGATGGAACCACACATGATGTTAAAGTTGCACCTGATTTAATATCAACATTAGATTTAAAAGAGACAAAAGTAGTATGCGCAGATAAAGGCTATGATTCAGAACCACTTAGTTGAAAATATGTTTTGTAGATTAAAGCAATTTAGAGGAATAGCTACTCGATATGACAAGCTCAAAAGAGATTATCAAAGTTCTGCTATTAATGTCCTTTGGTTAAGTGTTTTTTTACAAGCTGCATAAAAGCTATTGATTGTTTATGATAAATAGATCAAGCAAAGATATTTGAATAGTATGGGTAAAGATTTTAAGTCAGAAACTTATAAGGTAGATGAAAGTACGACTGATACCATTCTATGGTTGATGCAGCATCAGGATATTTTTGATTCTTTCCATTTTGATGTACATACTCAAGAGTTGTCAGTCACACATGCAGCAGGTGTGGATATTATTCGTGTAGGAATGTTTTTAAATGCCAAATACGGCATTTTAGTGACATCAATTTAATATGATCGAAAAAAAGCCTTGTCAAATAACAAGGCTTTTTTGTTTATGCACTCATTGCATCAATTGAAAGTTCTGCAACAGTTGGTTTTGGCTTTTCTGCGCTTAAACCCAGTTTGGCAAACAAGACCTGATCTTTGCCTTCACCAGCATTTGGTGTGGTCAGAAGCTTATCACCAGAGAACAGTGAATTTGCCCCAGCCATAAATGCCAATGCCTGATCAGAGTCGCTGAGTGACTCACGGCCAGCAGATAAACGAATGTAACTGTGCGGCATAATAATGCGAGCAACAGCAATAGTACGAATCCATTCGGTCACATCTAACTTTTCAACTTCAGCAAGCGGTGTACCTTCGATCGGTACAAGCATATTGATTGGCACTGATTCAGGATGTACAGGCATAGTTGCAAGTTCTTGTAATAAACCAATACGGTCATTACGACTTTCACCTAAGCCAACGATACCACCACTACAGACTTTCATACCCGCTTGACGTACATGATCTAATGTATCTAAACGATCATCAAAGGTACGCGTACTAATAATATGTGAATAGTATTCACGAGAGGTATCAAGGTTATGGTTGTAATAATCTAAACCTGCATCTTTTAAGCGTTCAGCTTGTGACTGATTCAACATCCCCAAAGTCATACAAGTTTCTAAACCGAGTGCTTTTACTTCTCGAACCATTTCTAACACATAGGGCATATCTCGTTCGTGTGGATTGCGCCAAGCAGCGCCCATACAGAAACGTGAAGAACCAGAATCTTTTGCTGTTTGAGCTTCACGAATGACTTTATCTACTGCAATACGCTTTTCTGCTTCTAGTTTTGAGTCGTAATGTGCAGATTGCGAGCAATACTTACAATCTTCTGGGCATTTACCTGTTTTGATTGAAAGCAGTGTGCTGACTTGAATGGTATTTGGCTGAAAATGCTCACGATGAACACTTTGTGCTTTGAATACTAAGTCTAGAAAAGGTTGATCATATAAAGCTTGGATTTCATCACGAGTCCAGTCATTACGTAAAGTCATTGTTATATCCATGATGATTGATTACAAACATTGAGATTAATCATACAGAAATCGTGCCAAAGCCAAAGGGCAAAAAACATCATTTTTCTATTCAGGTACGTTTATTTGCTGCAATTGTTGTTGAATTGCCCACTCAATATGTACATTGACAATCTCATCGTGTAGAGCTTTTGCTTCTTGCAATTGGCTCACGATTTCAGCCGAGTATGGAGCATTTCCCAAGCCGATTGCAATATTCCGTTTAAAGGATTGATAGCCTGTGCGCCGAATTGGACTACCTTCTGTTTTTGCAAGAAAAGTGGCTTCATTCCACTGCCAGATCTCTAACAAGCTAATGTCATCTAAACTATGTCTTGGGTCAAAGTCTGGAATGGATGCAGTTTTAGCAAAGCCATTCCACGGGCAAATCAGCTGACAATCATCACAGCCAAAAATACGATTACCTATACCTGAACGTAATTCTTCAGAAATAATTCCTTTATATTCGATAGTTAAGTAAGCAATACATTTCCTTGCATCCAACATATAAGGTTCAACAATGGCTTGTGTTGGGCAAATGTCGATGCAAGCAGTACATGAGCCACAATGGGCTGTTGCGGGTTGATCAAAAGGGAGGTCAAGCGAAGTAAATAGTTCACCTAAAACGAAGAAAGAACCTGATTTTTTATGAATGAGTAAAGTATGTTTCCCTGTCCAACCCATACCTGCACTTTCAGCAAGCGATTTTTCAAAAATTGGTGCTGAATCAGCAAATGGACGTGATTCGAAATCGCCCACTTTTTCTTTAATACGACTGGCCAATGTTTTAAGTCGACCACGCATGATTTTATGATAATCACGCCCACGCGCGTAGCGTGCAATAATGGCTGAATTTGGTTCAAATGGTACATAACGGGGCTTAGGTGATGCCACAAGATAATTCATTCGCACACAAATAATGCTTTTAGTTCCAGGTACAAGCAATGTTGGATCAGCACGTTTTTCTAAATTCTCTTCCAAATAGTGCATATCTGCATGGTAACCCCGTTTTAAATATTCTTTAAAACGTGGCATTTGATCTTGAGCATCAGGTTTGGCAATGACACAATCAGAAAAACCCAAAGCCAAAGCCTGTGCTTTGATCCAGTCTTTAAGCTCTTGAGGATCAAGCTGTTGTAGCCTGATTTTTTGAGACAGTTTCTCGGATGATGTGGTAGAAGCCATAAACCAATAATAGGGGATAACATGCAACGTTCAGTTTACCATAGCCAAAGCATTCAAGCATGGGAGCAGCGTTGGTTTGCACAGCAAAATTCATCTTTAGGACTGATGCAACAAGCAGCTTGGACAATCTCACAGCAGTTAATTGAACCATTTAATAAAAATAAAATTCAAAAGATCGCGATTTGGTGTGGACAAGGTAATAACGCAGGTGACGGTTACTATATCGCTGCTTTTCTAAAGCAACATGGATTTCACATCACGGTTTATGCAGTTGAACTCGGTGAATCTTTAGATTTAAAACAAGCTGTACAATATGCACTGTTAAATCGAGTTGATATTCAAAGTATCGATTATTTATTGTCGGAAAATGCGAATCACCAAGAAATTCCAACTTTTGATTGTCATATTGATGCTCTGTTTGGCATAGGTCTCAATCGAATGCTAGATCAAAAATGGCAGTCGATCATCCAGTTATTTAACTCACAGATTGGTTTAAAGATTGCTATCGATATTCCGAGTGGGCTACATGCCAATACAGGTCAGGCTTTACCCTGTGCAATTCAGGCAGATCAAACCTTTACAATTTTAGGTTATAAAGCAGGTTTGTTTACAGGTCAAGGCAAGGAATATGTGGGAAACCTACATTTAGTCAGCTTGATCCCAATTGATGCAGAATTAAAACCACTTGCATATCTATCACCTGAAAAAATTGTATTACCAAAACGCCAAGCTTTTGGACATAAAGGAAGTTATGGGCATGTACTTGTCGTTGGTGGTCATGTGGATATGGGCGGAGCCGTGATTATGTCTGCTGAAGCAGCGTTTCATGCTGGAGCAGGGAAAGTCAGTGTGGTCTGTCATGCCAAACATCATCAAGCTATTCTGGCGCGTTCACCGAATATTATGGTGCGAGATATTAATGCTTTAGATCAAGAATCGATCCAACATCTATTAACTCAAATTGATGCCGTCTGTTTCGGGATGGGCTTAGGGAGGGATCAATGGGCAGAGCAGATTTATCAGCAATGGTTCGATTTACTCAACCAAAAGTCGCATTTAGAAGTGGTATTGGATGCAGATGGGCTTTGGTTTTTAGCAAAGCATCCGAAAAAATTGAATCCTCATCTCTACGCAACGCCGCACTCAGGTGAAGCAGCAACTTTATTGGGTGGTACGGCTGCGGACATTGAGCAAGATCGTATTGCAGCAATTTATCAGCTAGAGCAAAAATATGCAGGACAATGGGTGCTTAAAGGGGCAGGTAGCTTGGTCTTAGAAGCTGAATTATTTATCTGTACCCAAGGCAATGCAGGAATGGGTACAGGTGGAATGGGGGATGTGCTCGCAGGTATGATTGCCAGTTTAAAAGCACAATTTCATGAGCAAGTCGCATTGCATGAAATTGTGAGTTTGCATGCACAGGCTGGGGATTTACTTGCTGAAAATGGTATGAGAGGTTTACAAGCACACGAAATGGGCAAAATGATTTACACAGTGGTAAATCAAGAAAACTAACGCCTTCTACTACTTGAACGACTCCGTCCACGAGCCATACCACCGAGCGCATTTAACACTGCCATTTTGCTCATACTTCCCGAAGCATGGGCATGACAGATTGCAGCAGCTAACGCATCGGCTGCATCAGCCTGTGGTTGAATGCTTAGGTTCAATAAACGCATTACCATCATTTGTACTTGCTCTTTTTCAGCAGCGCCGTAACCCACCACTGACTGTTTGATTTGACGAGCAGTATATTCCGCGACTTGTAGGTCTAAATTGACTAACGCCGCAATTGCCGCACCACGGGCTTGTCCAAGTTTTAACGCAGAATCAGGGTTCTGCGCCATGAAAACTTGTTCAACGGCAGCCTCCGTAGGCCCGTGAAATTTAACAATACGTTCAACACCTGCAAAAATACGTTTTAGTCGTTCAGGCATTGCTTGCGTTTCAGTACGAATGGTTCCTGCATCGACAAAACGTAGTTTATTGCCATCTTTTTCGATAATTCCATAACCTGTTAAGCGTGAACCAGGATCAATACCAATAATTAATGACATGTCGAACTATAAAAATGAAAGATTGTTGATATTGTTACATAGCAGGCTTCTCGATACATAATATTTTTGTAGGATTTTGAATTATAAGAAAATAGTGGATTTATTAAACAGAGTCGGTTTTATTGAGTACATATTCCGAAATTCGATCTCTTTTGAACAGATCAACTAATAAGGCTTATTTTGATTTGTTTTTAATCAATTTGTATTTAATTTGAGCGTTAGGCAGTAAATTATGTGATTTTTCAAAAAAAAAATTGCATTGTGGGGGATATGGGCGTATAAAGCATCTCATTGATTAAACATGTTGATCAAGATGTTGATGCGGGATGGAGCAGTCTGGTAGCTCGTCGGGCTCATAACCCGAAGGTCGTTGGTTCAAATCCAGCTCCCGCTACCACTTTAAAGTTAATTGAATATTAGCTCTGTGATTATTGAGTTGTTGTTATCTGAAAGATTAGACGGCAATTAAGTTAGCTGAAATAACCCTAAAGAAAGCTAAAAATTATTAGATTCTAGAATTGTAGTTTACCTCTCTCCATATATCTAGCGTTATAGTAAATCCAAATCGATCACTTGAGCTCAGAAATGAGTGATTTTGTTTTGAAAATTATTAATGAATGGCGTGTAGCCAAAGCCAGCAATGGCAATGAAATTTGTGTGCAAATTATCCCGATGAAACGTCAACAAAATACGTTGGATGGTTTCAAATGGGTAGAGGTTGGAAAGAAAATCCAGCTAGCGTCGGGTCGAGAAGTCAATTTTAATCTAGATGGGAAAAGCTTCTATACCGATGTTAATCAGCTTTATCGATTAATATAGATAATTTAAGCACTTGAAGCATCTATTGGTTAAAGATAGGTTGGGTTAAATCAATATTCATAATTTGATTTAATTCATAAATGAACAAAGTTTAAAGGTTTAAAAGTATGTCTGATACAGTTACTGGTACTGTTAAGTGGTTTAACGAAACTAAAGGTTTTGGTTTCATTCAAGCTGATTCTGGTCAAGATGTTTTTGCTCACTTCAGTGAAATCCAAAGCAATGGATTCAAAGTATTAAACGAAGGCCAACGCGTTTCGTTTGTACTTGGTCAAGGTAAAAAAGGACCACAAGCAACTACAATTAAAGTTATCTAATAAGATTGCTTGAAAAAAAAGCTCACTTTATGTGGGCTTTTTGTTATATCCAAAAACTATCTTTTGATTTCTAGTTGTGCTTTGCATGAGATTCTAAGCTTTATAGAGGTTGATCTTCTGACTAAAAGCCGAATTTTGTATAAGAAAGCAATCAGTAAATTTGTATATAAGAAAATCTTAAATGGGAAAGATAAAATATTTTTTAGGATCTCTTTTCAGTAAATCTTAAGTTTTATAAGTTGTGTAACTACACTATCAAAGCTAATTTTTTGATTTAGCAAAGAACGTTATTTTACATGATTTGGTTTATTAAAGCTCAACCTCTTTCATTCAAGAGATAAAACTTTCAATACTTTCATAGATGCACTATCTCGTATGACTTAAAATTTGCTATGCTTGCAGTATCTGTCAAATAAAGATAGATTAAGTTAAGTCAGAATGAAAATTTTGATTTAATTTATAAATGAACAAATTTTAAAAGGTTTAAAAGTATGTCTGATACAGTTACTGGTACTGTTAAGTGGTTTAACGAAACTAAAGGTTTTGGTTTCATTCAAGCTGATTCTGGTCAAGATGTTTTTGCTCACTTCAGC
>NZ_NHRP01000012.1:0-31765 GCF_002165385.1 Acinetobacter sp. WCHA39 | reverse complement strand
CTGTTAAGTGGTTTAACGAAACTAAAGGTTTTGGTTTCATTCAAGCTGATTCTGGTCAAGATGTTTTTGCTCACTTCAGCGAAATCCAAAGCAAAGGTTTTAAAGTATTACAAGAAGGCCAACGCGTTTCTTTCGTACTTGGTCAAGGTAAGAAAGGACCACAAGCAACGCTCATCACTGTTATCTAATTTTTAGACCAGTAAAAAAAGCCCACATATGTGGGCTTTTTTGATGTTTTTTATGTGCGAGAAAAGCATCAAAATAATTTTTAAATATAATTATTTGATTGAGATAAATGAAATTTTACAATTTTTGAAATGCTAAAAGCGATTGTTTTTTAATAGGATTTTTTAGTAATACAACTATTCGCCCCCAATTTTTCATCTACAGTTAGATAATGTTTGTGCCGAAAAAGTAAAGTGGTGTATATTAAATAATAACTAGAAGAATAACACTGTTGATTCAGAAAATCTTTCATCTCGTAGTTTAGATAAACCTTTCGTGTTATCAGATTTAATCTCAGAGTTTATGATTCCAAGTTACTTGCTGCTAAGCATTCCAAATATTTCTAATAGGTTAAATATATGTCTAACACTGTGACTGGTACAGTTAAATGGTTCAATGAAACTAAAGGTTTTGGCTTTATTCATGCAGATTCTGGGCAAGATGTATTTGCTCATTTTAGTGAAATCCAAAGTAACGGTTTTAAGGTTTTACATGAAGGACAACGTGTCTCATTCACTATTGCTGATGGTAAAAAAGGACCTCAAGCAACTGGTATTACAGTAATTGCTCAAAACTAAACATCTGAATTAAAAAAGCTCACAATAGTGAGCTTTTTTAATTTTCGGATAGTATCTATAAATTTTAATCATCATTATTTCTTGTAATGTACTTATTTTTGTCACAATTTAACCTATTGGTTAAAAAATTGCTCTAGCATATTATTAGACTTTTTGCTAATTTTAACTGGTGGATTATTTAGGCAAATTAACAATTGCCGTACATTAAATGAGCGCAAAGTTATGGAAAACTTAGAGCAATTGACTCAAGGGCTTGAGCAAGAAGTTCATGTACATTGTAAACGATCTATAGGTACGTTGTTGTTTAGTTTCCTAGTTTTGATCGCAACGAGCTTCTAGTGAAAAAAGCACCTTAGGGGACTGCTGTCTCACAAATATAACAAAAAGAACCTCAACTGAGGTTCTTCTTGTTTATTACACTTTTTGTCAGGTAAAAACAAAGCCTTCAATGGTTTCCTTTCAAATAAATTCACCTGAATAATTCTTAATAATCTTTGAACACTCCATCCTTCTTGTGCCATATGTTTCGCAAAACTCACCAGTAAATACGCGATTAGTGCAATCCATATTTGTGTTTGTATCGCATTGCGGCTACGGCCTGGAAACGATTTCAATTTTAGGTTTTGCTTGATCGCTTTAAAAAATAGTTCTACTTTCCACAGATCTTTATAAATTGCAGCAATGGTAGATGTAGCTAAATGAAAGTTATTACTTAAAAACTTAAACGTTCTTTTCTTTTTTTCATCATAAAACTTTAAACGTCTTAATCGCTTAGGTGCACCACGCTTTTTAGCATGATCACTACTCAACTCAATATATTCATCCGCAAGAATCCCCTTACTAGCGAACACATCTTGTTTTGATTTCACCTCATAAACTGTCTTTGATCTCAACCGAGTAACAAAGCTGAAATTTTGGTTGGTCATTTCTGCAAACCATTGATAATCAACATACCCTTTATCAAATACAACGATACTTCCAGGCGGGAATTTAAGTGTTCTGCCTTGAACCATGTCATTTTCAATACCATCACCAAGCGCAACAAACTCAGGAATAGTGTTGCTATGATTTAATCCAACTGTAAGTTTTATGCTTGCTTTGGACTCATGTACTTTTGCCCATTCACACAATGACAGTGAAAGATCAATATGACTCGCATCAATTGAATAGAGTTGATTTTTAAATCGAAATTTATGAGCAATCTTGGAATTTTCACGATGTTGAAGTAGTTGGATAAACAATTGTTGATACAAGCGAGCGGGTTGTTCTTGATTGATTCTTGCTAACGTACTTCGTGCAATTCTTTGGGTACCAAGGTGATAAAGCTTTTCCTGTTGTGATTCGAGATTAGATTCAATATTAGATTCAATATCCCTCAAGCTTTGACGGCATGATGGTTGGGACATTAATATTGCAATAAATTGATCCCATCGTGTTGCTGATCTTAATTTTTGTCCTTGATGGTATTGTTTTGCAAGACGTTCAAAATCTTGTCTCAAAATGGGCTGGAGTAATTGATGAAATACCGTATTCTGATGTAAAAAAACCTGAATCCTTGTAGTTGAAGTGTTTGTTCGCACTTATATTTTAACTACTTTGGACTCAGGTTTTTTTATTTAAGTCTAACTATGGGACAGCAGTGCCTAAGCTGCTTTTTAGAATGATTAATGATGACGATGTTTTTTCTTTTTCCAATGACGTTTGTTATCTTGGCGATTGTCATAATCACGATCTTGACCAACTTGACGACCTAATGCTGCACCGCCCGCTGCACCAGCTGCCGCTCCGATATATCCACCTGTGGTTCCACCTACATTTTTACCTAAAGTGTAGCCACCAACACCACCTAGACCACCGCCAATCGCAGCTTCAGTACGAGTACGTTTGCTACTTGCAGCCGCCGCACCACCAGCACCACCGACAGCAGAGCCAATCATCGCACCATTATTACCACCAATTTCTTTACCAATTGCTGTACCAACAACACTACCTAAAGCAGAAGTTGCTGCAACACGTGTGGCATTATCAGCATACACGCTGGTTGCTAGAGTTGAGCTTGCTAAAATTGCGCTCAATAACAAAATATTCGCTTTCATTCTGACTCCATGTTCCCAGTAATGGGACATCTTTTTAATGACTGCAAATGTAACAAAGTTTGAGAAAGAAAATATGGAGATGCCGACAGAAATTATTACTACTTAGTAAGGAGAATGTAGTGTTTTGTTAATAACAATCCTAAATAACGTGAAATAAATATTTGTAATCAATCAAATACTGATTTAATTCAAAAAAAGAGGCTTAAACGACAAGCACTCTTTAATGGATTGTAATTAATCTAATGGAACTTTCTTACTCGACTCTTCTTCTAATTTGGGTTGATGAGAATTTATTTCTTGTTGATGACGTAAATGATCGAGATCACGAATGTTCTTTTGGGTCGCTGTGACGCCAAACAGACTGAGTAAGAAAGACATAATGTAGTACCCTTTTTCACTTAAAGTGAGCGTAGCATTAGTTAAACTAAATAGTAATAATCCAATGCAAATACCAACTGATGCCCAACAAAGCGCAACATAAATCATAGTTACAGGTATTTCTTCTAATTGATCCCGTAATGTTTTTTGTAGTGAGATCGTGGAGAACAGTCCATATAATAGAATGATCAAATAATAGCCTTTTTCATGCAGAGGCATTTCTGCATTCCACAATCCAATCATAAAACCAACAACACCAATAAGAACCGCAAGCCAGCTTGCGGCTGTGAAGGCGAGTGTAGGGCGGTTTATTAAATTACTCATGGTTTATCCTATTGTTTTATCATTCTAATTTATCTTTGATTATTTATATCGAAGCTCAGGTAAGAGAACAACCTATACATACTAAAAAAACGCAGAATTTGTGATGAAATAATAGGGGATTGGTAAGTTACCTAGTTTCTCTATGTCTTTTAAGCCCTAGAATCTGTAAACTATGCGCAATTTTTTGATTTTGCTCGTGCTTCATTATTTTGATCGGCACTGAGTCTTTAGTTTTGAGATATTCCGCCCATGAAAGCATCACTCCGTTTAAGACTAGATCAACTTTGTGATCGTCACGAAGAGCTGACTGCATTGCTCGCTGATGTAGAAGTAATTTCGGACAATAAACGTTTTCGTAAATTGTCTCGCGAACATAATGATTTAACAGAAATCACTGAGGTTTGGAGCAAATATCGTCAAGCTGAAGAAGATATTGAAACGGCTGAAATAATGAAATCAGATCCCGATTTCAAAGATATGGCTGAAGAAGAAATTAAAGAAAATAAAGCGCTTCTCGTTAATCTCGAAGAACAATTAAATGTTCTAATGATTCCGAAAGATCCAAATGATGCAAATGCAGCCTATCTTGAGGTGCGTGCGGGTACAGGTGGTGATGAAGCTGCGATCTTCTCGGGTGATTTATTCCGTATGTATAGCAAATATGCTGAAACACAAAGTTGGCGTATTGAAGTACTTTCTGAAAATGAAGGTGAGCATGGCGGTTATAAAGAAATCATTTGCCGTATTGATGGCGAAGGCGTCTATGGTCGTTTGAAATTTGAGAGTGGTGCACACCGTGTTCAACGTGTACCTGCGACTGAATCTCAAGGTCGTGTACACACTTCAGCGTGTACTGTTGCGATTCTGCCAGAAGTGGATGTAGATACCACAGTTGAAATCAATCCCGCCGATCTGCGCATTGATACCTATCGTGCATCAGGTGCAGGCGGTCAGCATATTAACAAAACCGATTCTGCGGTGCGTATTACCCATATTCCATCGGGTGTGGTAGTGGAATGTCAGGAAGAGCGTTCGCAACATAAGAATAAAGCCAAAGCGATGGCATTGTTAGTCTCACGTTTAGAAAATGCTAAACGTGCAGCCGCTGATGCAGCAACTTCAGAAATGCGCCGTGACCTCGTCGGTTCAGGTGATCGTTCTGAACGTATTCGTACCTATAACTACCCTCAAGGTCGTATGACCGATCACCGTATTAACCTGACTTTATATAAGTTAGATGCAATTATGGAAGGTGATTTAACGGAATTGCTGGATAGCTTACATCGTGAATATCAGGCGGATCAGTTGGCGATGCTTGCACAGGAAAATGGCGGCTAATGAATATTGCTCAAGCCTTAGAAATCAAAGGTGAAATTGATAGCTATGAACGTCAAGAGGCGGCATGGCTACTTGAACACCTACTAGGTATCAATGCTTTAGAACTCAAATTAAGACTTGAGCAAGAGTTGACTGAAATACAGGAACAGGCTTTTTTAGAAGGGCTTGCACGTATTGAACAGGGTGAGCCTTTGGCTTATGTCACAGGTTCACAACCTTTTTGGACGTTGGATTTAAAAGTCACCCATGACACTCTAGTGCCACGCCCAGATACCGAAATTTTGGTTGAAACGGTGCTCAAACTGCCACTCGATCAACACGCGAATATTGTTGACCTAGGCACAGGAACAGGCGCAATTGCTTTGGCGCTCGCAAGTGAGCGTCCGCAATGGCAAGTCACTGCAACTGATATATACGCACCAACTTTAGATGTGGCGCAGGACAATGCAGTTCGACACGGGCTGATGCAAGTGAAGTTCGCTTGTGGGGCTTGGTTCGAGGCTTTAGAGCAGCAACAGTTTGATTTGATTGTCTCCAATCCGCCGTATATTGATCCTGAAGATGTACATATGCAAAAGCTCAAGTCTGAACCTGAGCGTGCTTTGATTGCTGATAAGAAGGGTATGGCGGATATTGAAACCATTATTACCCAAGGCAAAGATTGGCTTAAACCCAATGGTTGGATTGTGCTTGAGCATGGCTATGATCAAGGCCAAGCGGTACGAGATATTTTTGAACAACAAGGTTTTAAGCAGATTCAGACTATCAAGGATTATGGTGGCAATGACCGTATCAGTCTAGGACAAAAAACTATTTAAGCTTCTATTTTACTAAATAGTGTTTTCGCACGATACGCACCGGGACTAACTCCTGTCCATTTTTTAAAAGCGCGATGAAATGCACTTGGATCATGAAAACTTAGATCATCACTAATACTTTGGATAGAGTCATTAGTTTTGCTGAGTCGTTCAATTGCAATATCACAGCGAATATCATTTTTAAGCTGCTGATAACTCACACCTTCTTGTTTTAAACGGCGTTGAATTGTTGCTGTTGACATATTTAGTTGTTGGGCAATTTCTTTGAGTTCATCCCACTCTGAGGGTGGTTGTAAAAGCAGTTGACGACGGATTTGCAAGCTTAAAGAATTTTCATTTTTAAAGCGAACAATTAGGTTGTAAGGCGTTTGTCTGAGAAAGTCATTTAAAGCCTGTTTGTCTTTTTTGATTTTGTGTTTGAGGTAGTTTGCATCAAATTCAATGAGATTTTGATCAGCATTAAATTGAATATCTTCGCAAAAACGAACACGATAATCCTGTATTTCGACAGGTTGATGACATTTAAAGGTCATTTTCTGAAAAGGGATGCGCTGGTCACTTAGCCAACACATTAAACTATGGACTAACATCAAATAGGTCGAATAAGTAAACATTCGTTTAGGATGTTCACGGTCATGCAAAATTAAGTATGCTTTTGCACCTTGTTGAATCAACTCACCTTGAATGTCATCCAACACTAAACTCAGAAACTTTAAGATTTCTTGAATAGCTTGTTCTAATGTTTCTGCACTGAATGCCAACTTTGCCAATAAGCTATAGCTTCCTCGACGCATTGGATGGCGATCCATTCCTAGAAACTCATCATTCATATGTTCTGCTAGCTCAATCCACAATCGTGCACATTGCATCACTGGAACACGGGCTTTGGTTGAACTGAGCAGTTCGACTGAAACGCCTGCTTGATTAGCGATATGGAGAATATCTAAACCTCGACTTGCTGCAACACTCAATGCTTCACGAATTAAAGCAATTGAAATTGTATCCTTAGCAGAATTAAGATCGACATCGGTGCTTTTGTTCATATAAAAATGAAATATAGAAGAGTAAATAGGTTGAATGCTCAAAAGTCGCATCACTTTTGCTACTTTTAGGAATTGTATCGGAAAAAACTTGGCTTTACTCTCGCTTATAAAAATTTATATCTTTAATTTAAGAGGAAATTTAGATGAAAATTCAAGGAAAACATTTTGTTATTACTGGTGGTGGCTCTGGTTTAGGTGCTGCAACAGCAGAGGTTCTCGTTAAACAAGGTGCGACGGTTACCTTAGTCGATATGAACACTGAAGCGGGTGAACAACAGGCACAAGCATTAGGTGCACAAGCTGAATTTGTAAAATTAGATGTAACTGATGAGCAAGCTGCAGAGCAATTCTTTAAAGATGTTGTTGCAAAACATGGTGCGGTATATGGGCTAATCAACTGTGCAGGGATTGGACCCTCAGCAAAAGTTGTGGGCAAAGAATCTGTACATGATTTAGCTATGTTCTCAAAAACCTTACATATCAACGTGACGGGTACATTTAACATGTTGCGTTTCGCAGCAGATGCAATGAGTAAAAATATTGTTGCTGAAGGCGATGAAGATCGTGGGGTGATTGTAAATACAGCTTCAGTTGCTGCTTTTGATGGGCAAATTGGACAAGCGGCTTATTCTGCATCAAAAGGTGCTGTAGTTGCGATGACGCTTCCGATTGCGCGCGAGTTAGCACGTCATCAAATTCGTGTTTTAACCATTGCACCAGGGATTATGGAAACTCCAATGCTGAAAGGCTTACCGCAAAATGTACAAGATGCCTTAGGGCAAATGGTGCCTTATCCATCACGTTTGGGACGTCCTGAAGAGTTTGGTCGTTTGGTTGCACATATTGCTGAAAATTCATATTTAAATGGTGAAGTGATCCGCTTAGATGGCGGTATTCGTATGGCTGCGAAATAAATTTATTTAAATCATTTATAGATTTATTTATAAAACAGTTGTGAATGAAAATTTACAACTGTTTTTGTTTTGATATGGTTTATTCATAAACTAGCTTTGAGTTTTAGTCATTTCTGCTGGTTTTTGTACAATTTTGCAAATCATTCATTCACTCAATAAGGGGTGTATAGATGAAATATCCAATTTTGATCTGTTCTGCATCTAGCTTGTTTTTAAATGGTTGTGTTGGAAATATGAATCCAACAGGCGGCAACTCAAATCCTCATTCTTCCAACTGTACGTTCACTTATGCAGTAACTTAAATCATGCATGTCATGCGTCAATGAAGGTGCCCCTAAGCGAGCATGGTGCTGCCAATAAATAGCTTTTAAATCAGTATATTTCTGATGGACATACATCTGTCGCTTTCGCCAAGCATAGTATCCCGAAGTGCTAACACTTAGACATTTACAGGCACAAGAAACCGTAACCTTAGTCACAGCTATAAGCTGTTAAAGTCGATAAAATATGTGATTTTGTAATCACTTCGAATATATTACTTAATTATCGGATCATAAAATCAGCATTAGGTTTATATATGCATATTGATTTAAACAGCGACTTAGGCGAAAGCTATGGTGCTTGGAAAATGGGAAATGATGAGCAGATTCTTGCGATTGTGAGTAGTGCCAATATTGCATGCGGTTTTCATGCAGGCGATCCTGTCAATATGTTAAATACCTTAAAACAAGCGGCTGCTCAAAATGTTAGTGTGGGAGCGCATGTTTCGTATCCAGATCGGGTTGGTTTTGGTCGCCGTAATATGGATGTATCTTATGATGAATTATACGCAGACGTGCTTTATCAAATCTCAGCGCTGCAAGGGTTGGCTCAAGTCGCTGGAACAAAAGTGACTTACGTCAAACCACATGGTGCTTTATATAACACTATTGCCACCAATTTAACTCAAGCTCAAGCAGTGATTGATGCAATACAGCATTCAGATAAAAAATTAGTGTTAGTTGCATTGGCGGGTTCGCCTTTAATTAATTTTGCTCGTAAGCAGGGAGTTGGCGTTATTTCTGAAGCGTTTGCTGATCGTGCTTATCATCGTAATGGTGAACTAGTTTCACGCCGTTTAGAAGGTGCTGTTTTATATGATGCAGAAGTCGTAGCTCAACGTGTACTGAGCATGATTCAGAACGGAGGTATTGAATCGATTGAAGGGGATTTCACTACAATTCAGGCAGATACCATTTGTTTGCATGGTGATACCTTTGGGGCGGTACAAATGGCAGAAACGATTCGCCAAGTATTGTTAGAAAATCAAATTGAAGTTCGTGCTTTTAGTCTTTGAATGAGTTTTAAACATTTTAAAAGAGCTGTTTTATGCGATTTCTATCCGTTAATTTAGATTGTTTTTTGATTGAGCTTGAAAGTTTAGAAGAAACAATGGCGGTTCATTACTGCTTAAAACAAGCACAGCATCCTCATATAAAAGAACTTATTCCTGCGGCACGTAGCATACTGATTTATTTTGATTCGTTATTGGTCGAGATGCATACAGTGATCCGATGGATTTCAAGCCAAAAAATCAGTCAGGATACTTTGCGTCAAGGGAAGGAAATCGTTATCGGTGTGCGCTATAACGGTATTGATTTAAATAATGTTGCTGAATATTTAGGAATAAGTACTGAACAAGTCATTCAGAAACATACCAACTCTTATTGGCAAGTTGCATTTATTGGCTTTGCTCCCGGCTTTGCTTATCTAACCAATCCTGAGCAAGTATTTAGGAGTATTCCACGCTTAGCATCACCACGTAAAAAAGTTAGTGCAGGGGCAGTAGGTTTAGCAGGCGAATATAGCGGTATTTATCCTCAAGATAGTCCGGGAGGATGGCAGTTGATTGGACAGACTGATGAGATATTGTGGGATATTCATCGACAACAGCCTGCTTTATTACTGCCGAGTGATCATGTCATCTTCAAGGATGATAGTCATAATCCAACCCAAATTTGTGTGCCTGCTCAGAGATTTTCTCAAAGAAAATCGATTAAAAAACCTGCTGTGTTACGCGTTAAAAATGTTGGCTTACAAGTATTGATCCAAGATGAAGGACGTAAAAATTTAGCTGAGCTAGGCGTGGGGCGGGCAGGTGCTATGGATCAAAAGGCATTTCGTCAGGCAAACTTAATTGTTGGCAATCCACAGAATGCAGCCGTCATGGAAGTTTTAAATGGTGGATTGCGATTACAGGTTTTAGAAGCAACAGTTATTGCTGTGACAGGTGCGGAAACGGAAGTATGGATTACTTATATTGGCGCGGATAAAGTTAAAGTGGCTTTGTATCAGCCGATTGCTTTAGATTATGGTGATGAAATTTATATTTCAGCACCGAGTGCAGGGATTCGTAATTATATTGCGCTACGAGGCGGTATCGCTGTTGAGCAAGTACTAGAAAGTGCTAGTTATGATTCTTTGGCTGAATTGGGTACAAAACCAATTCAAGTGGGTGATGAGATTCATTTTGCCCAATTAAAAACGCAGCCTGTCAGCTTAAATCTAATACCGATTAAATTACCTAAACGAGATGAGATTATTGAAATAGATCTCGTGTTAGGGCCGCGTACAGATTGGTTTGCCGAAGAAAGCCTTGATTTATTGTTTAAACAAACTTGGTTAGTGAGCACAGAGAGTAATCGAATTGGATTGAGATTAGTGGGTGATCAGCCTTTAACGCGACAATTCGAGCAAGAATTACCGAGCGAAGGTTGTTGTACAGGTGCTTTGCAAATTCCTCCAAATGGTCAGCCTGTATTATTTATGAATGATCATCCTATTACAGGGGGTTATCCTGTGATTGCGGCGGTCGCATCCTATCATTTGGACTTAATTGCACAGATTCCAGCTGGTTGCCATATTCAATTTCGTAAAATTTATGATTTCATGGATGTCAAAAAAGATGCATAAAAAACATAAGCTGCTGATTGCGAATCGCGGAGAAATTGCTGTACGCATTATTCACGCATGTAAAGATATGGATATTACATCAGTGGCGATTTATGCAGATGATGATATTGCCAGTTTGCATGTTCAACTTGCAGATGAAGCTTGGGCATTATCAGGACAAACAGCACAGCACACGTACTTAGATATCAATAAAATTATTGATATTGCGTATAAAGCCCAAGTGACCATGATTCATCCTGGTTATGGTTTTTTATCAGAACGTGCCGAATTTGCCCAAGCTGTGATGGATGCGGGGCTGATTTGGATTGGACCATCTCCTGAAACTATCCATAAACTTGGTGACAAAATACAAGCGCGTAAAATTGCACAGTCGGTAAATGCACCTTTGGTTCATGGTACTGAACAACCACTTCAATCAGCTCAAGAAGCCGTATATTTTGCGAAACAGTATGGTCTGCCGATTGCGATAAAAGCTGCTTATGGCGGTGGTGGACGTGGTTTAAAAGTTGCTTGGCAATTGAATGAAGTTGCCGATTTATATGAATCGGCTGTGCGAGAAGCATTCGCTGCTTTTGGTCGAGGAGAATGTTTTGTTGAACAATATTTAAATAAGCCTCGGCATTTGGAAGCACAAATTATTGCTGATCAACAGGGACATATTGTCGTTGTAGGAACGAGAGATTGTTCTTTACAACGCCGTAATCAAAAGCTAGTCGAGGAAGCACCTGCACCATTTATTAATGAGCATATTGAAGCTCAGTTAGTGCAATCTGCTATTGCAATTTGCCGCGCTGCAGATTACGTCGGGGCAGGTACCGTCGAGTATTTACTTAGTCAAAATGGTCAACTTTCGTTCTTAGAGGTTAATACACGTCTACAAGTTGAGCACACAGTTACTGAGCAAACTACGGGCCTAGACTTAGTTGTAGAACAAATTCGAATTGCTTTAGGTCAACCACTTTCGATTCAAGAAATGCCAAAACCAATAGGACATGCAATTGAATTCCGAATTAATGCGGAAGATCCAGCACGTGGTTTTATCCCAGCATTTGGACAGCTTACTCGTTTTCACCCACCATCAGGAATTGGTATTCGTCTTGATACGGGGGTGATGACTGGAAGTGTTGTTTCAAGTCATTTTGATTCTTTAATTGCGAAATTAATTGTGACTGGTGCAACCCGCGAGATTGCAATTCAACGGGCCAAAAGAGCGCTTGCCCATTTTGAAATAGAGGGCATTGCTTCAGTATTACCATTCCATCGTGCAATCCTGTCAGATGCTGACTTTATTGATGAATTTAAAGTACATACACGTTGGATTGAACAAGATAGTCGCCATGATTATCCTCACTATTCACGTAGTAAACTGAGCAATCAAGTTGAATTACAACGTTATCCAATTGAAATAGATGGAAAGTTGCATCAGATTGGCTTACCAAATGGATTTTTTAGTTTAGTCGGGACACCCCCACCAAATCAGAAACAAAATGATTCTGATCAGAACCCAAGTAGTAATAGTGTCTTAGCACCGATGAGTGGTGTAATCACCGTGTGGAAAGTTCAAGAAAATGATCATGTAAACCAAGGTGAGACAATTGCAATTATGGAAGCAATGAAAATGGAGGTCCCTGTGATTGCTCCACAAACGGGGGAAATTCAAAAGCTGATAGAGATTAATCAGACTGTTGAAACGGATTCAAAAATTGCTGAGATAAATTAGAGTTTTTGTATATAAGACAGCTAAAAGATATGCCATTAAATCTCTAAAATGAGATCTAATGGCTTTGGCTAAATTAACGACGTTTATTATAAACTGCCAGAGCAGCAGGTAAATTTTTACGCATATCACTAATACGTTGACTATTTGATGGGTGAGTTGATAAGAATGATGCACCACCAGCACCATCTACACGATCCATTTTTTCCCAAAGACTAATTGCTGCATTTGGATTATATCCTGCTTTTGCCATCAGCATTAACCCACCAAAATCAGCGCGACTTTCTAAATTACGAGAATAGGGTAAACCAATACCAATTTGACTACCTAAAGCAATTGCCGCATTACCTGCTTCACCAATATTCGCACCCGCATAAGTCGTACCAATCCCAATCGCTAAGTTTGTAAGTGCTTGTGCACCAATTTTACTTTTGGCATGTTCTTCTAAGGCATGGGTCATTTCGTGTCCCATAATTGCTGCGATTTCATCATTGGTCAAATTCAGCTTGTTCACAATACCCGTATAGAAAACGACCTTCCCACCTGGCGCAACATAGGCATTTACAGTATCTGATTTTAGTACTGCTAACTGCCAATCAAAACGCTGACCGGTTTGGTTCATTTGGTCAGCATACGGTTTTAAGCGCAAAAATACTGAATTAATACGTTGATAAGTATTTGAGCTCATATCCAATTGATTCTTGGCACGAGCTTCCTGTGTCATCTTTGCAAAGCTTTGAGCGGACTGAGCATTTAATGTGGCACTGTCAGCACCTGCCATATCTGCAAATGATGCACAACCTGAAATCGTTATTAAAGTCATTGCACAAAGGCTTAAAGCCAATTTTTTCATACTTATTTGCTCCAAATCAGTATCTTATAAATATACCCATGATTAACAAGAATTATAAAAAAAGTTCGCAAGGCTTTATATTCTGATTATCTCTATAATCATAGTAATTATGTAAGCAGAATTGATGAAAAGTTAAATAGCTTAGCTTCATCTGGATAAAATTAAAGCCAGTGGTTTGCACTGGCTTTGAAATTAGCTTAAAGCTAGAGGGGATTAATCCTCATCATCAAATTCATCTTCAGAAAATGCGTTATCATCTAAAGAAGTATCAAAAATTAAAATTGCTTTACCATCAGTTTGAATCATGCCTTGATCTTCAAGTGTTTTTAAAACACGACCAACCATTTCACGTGAACACCCCACAATACGACCAATTTCTTGACGTGTAATACGAATCTGACGACCATTCGGTAGAATCATTGCCTCAGGCTGCGCAGATAAGTCAATTAAACAACGAGCAATACGACCAGATACATCGATAAATGCTAAGTCAGTGACTTTACGCGTTGTATTCTTCAGACGGCGAACAAGCTGAGCAAATACAGCATAGCTCAGGTCAGGGTATTGTTTGCTGAGTTCGTGGAAATTTTCATATGAGATTTCTGCAATTTCGCAAACATCTCGAGTACGTACTTCTGCGGTACGTTGAGGGTTATTTTCAAACAGCCCCATTTCACCAAAGAAATCACCTGGATTGAGATATGCAACAACAATCTCACGCTCATCATCTTCACGTAATATGATTGACACTGAACCTTTTAATATTAAATACAGTGATTTTGATTCCGTTCCAGCGTCAACAATCGTGGTGCGTTTAGGGTATCTATTAATATGAGCACGTTTTAGCAATGCTTTAACTGACTCAGGTAATTGACCTGGAGACAACGCATCAGTGCTAAGATGTGAAAAATTTGAAGTCATGCTTAAAATTTCCGAATTTGGATAAAACCGATCGCACAGGCCCCATGGAGCCTTTTCTACACAGAAGAGATGAAATTCCTTATCAACTCATTTTATGTTAGTGTACAAGAACTGAAGTAAATTTATAACGTTTTTCGGGTAGTTGCAATGCAAACAAGTGTACATTGGTTAGAGAATGTTGCTTTTGAAGCGAAATCAGAAAGTGGTCACAGTGTAGTGATGGATGGTTCTGCTGAGTATGGTGGTGAAAACCGTGGGCCACGTCCTATGGAGTTGATTTTAATGGGACTTGGTGGGTGTGCTTCGTTTGATATTGTGACTATTTTAAAGAAATCACGCCAAGATGTGACCGATGTTGTATGCCAGTTAAAAGCGGAGAGAGCTGATTCTATTCCTGCGGTGTTTACAAAAATTCACTTACATTTCGTAGTAACAGGTAAAGCGGTTAAAGCAAAGCAAGTTGAAAAAGCAGTTGAACTTTCAGCAGAAAAATATTGTTCTGCGAGCAAAATGTTGTCTGATGGTGGTGTAGAAATCACACATGACTTTGAAATTGTAGAAGCTGATTAAGACTTAATTATTAAGTTTAACTAAAAAGTGATCTATTTGTTTAGATCACTTTTTTATCGACATAGTTTTTATTTTAGTAATAATTGTGGGTCTATCCGTGCATCATTTAAACTCATTCCCCAGTGCAGGTGTGGACCAGTGACTCGACCTGTATTTCCCACTAAACCTAAAAGTTCACCTTGAGTAATATGTTGTCCCTTTGAAACATCAATTTTACTGAGATAGCAGAACATACTGATTAAACCTTGAACGTGATCAATCAAAACAGTCTTAGCATTGAAAAAATAATCACCAGTTTGAACGATAATGCCATCTGCTGGCGCTACAACTTTTTGGCGAATTGGTGCTGGAATGTCTAGACCTGAATGTAGGGCGCGTTCTTCATTATTAAAGAAACGTTTGCGTCCAAATGAGTTACTAAATTTGCCTGCTGTTGTTGGAATAAAACTTGGAAATTTAGTCCCCTGCATGTCGTGAATTCTGTGGTAATTGAGCGATAGCCATCTGAATAAGGAAAAGGCAAATACTAGCTATTACAATTCTTCTTAAATGCATAACGATCATTTTTAAATGAAGTAAAGACTTAAGGTAAAAGTTTCACCCTAAAATAACAATATGGATATTGTTTAAATCAGAATAGATAGAAAATTATACAAAATATACTTGAAATAGATTGTTTATATACCCATATTATTGCTGAGTTTTATAAAGTTTAATTTAAACAAAATATTGAAAAATATATAAATTTTATTTGAAATTTTAAAAAGTGTTCCCATCTTAGTGATAAGTTAAAAATTTGTTGTGAGGAATAACAAGAATGCGCTTTGAAAAATTTACGAACCGTCTACAGCAAGCTCTTTCAGATGCACAATCATTGGCAATGGGTAAAGATCATACTTCTATTGCGGGTATTCATATTTTATCGACTTTACTAGAAGAGCCTGCCAATTTAAGTTTGTTGCAGCAATCAGGTGCACGCTTGCCAGAGTTAAAACAAAAGTTAGAACAAGCAATAAGAAATGCACCGACTTTATCAAATCCAACTGGAGATATTAATCTTAATCCTGAAGCGGTAAAGATCTTAAATTTAGCTGATCGTTATGCGCAAAAAGCAGGTGATGAATTCTTATCAACAGATTGGGTGTTATTAAGTTTAGCGGAAACGGGTGAAACCAAAACGATATTAAACAGCGTTGGGGTAACACCAGATAGTTTACGCAAAGTAATTGAAAATATTCGAGGAAATGACAAAGTCATGAGCAATAATCATGAAGATCAACGCGATTCATTGAATAAATATACCATTGATTTAACAGAACGTGCTTTGGCTGGTAAGCTTGATCCAGTTATTGGTCGTGATGATGAAATACGTCGCACGATACAGGTTTTATCACGCCGAACTAAAAATAACCCAGTCTTGATTGGTGAACCTGGCGTGGGTAAAACTGCGATTGTTGAAGGTCTAGCGCAACGAATTATTAATGGAGAAGTTCCTGAAAGTCTAAAAAGTAAACGGGTATTGTCTTTGGATCTAGGTTCGTTGCTTGCAGGTGCTAAATATCGCGGTGAGTTCGAGGAACGTTTGAAAGCCGTTCTGAATGATCTTGCAAAACAAGAAGGTGAAGTCATTCTATTTATTGATGAATTACACACGCTTGTAGGTGCAGGAAAAGGCGATGGTGCAATGGATGCAGGTAATATGCTTAAACCTGCTTTAGCACGTGGTGAGTTGCGTTGTGTTGGAGCAACAACTTTAGATGAATATCGTCAATATATTGAGAAAGATGCTGCCCTAGAGCGTCGTTTCCAAAAAGTACTCGTTGATGAACCAAGTGTGGAAGATACCATTGCGATTTTACGTGGTCTAAAAGAAAAATATGCAACGCATCATGGCGTGCAAATTTTAGACTCAGCAATTATTGCAGCTGCAAAAATGTCGCATCGTTATATCACGGATCGTCAATTGCCTGATAAAGCCATTGATTTAATTGATGAAGCTGCTTCACGTATCAAAATGGAGATCGATTCTAAACCCGAAGCTTTAGATAAACTTGATCGCCGTTTAATCCAATTGAAAATGCAATTAGAAGCAGTGAAGAAAGATGCAGATGCTGGCAGTAAAGCTGAAGTGAATCATCTTGAACAGCAAATTGCTGAAAAGCAAAAAGAATATAATGATCTAGAGGAAATTTGGAAAGCCGAGAAGACACTCGTTGAAGGTGATAAGAAAGCTCAGGTTGAATTGGATCAAGCACGTGTTGCTTTAGAAAAAGCAAAACGTGAAGGTGATTTGGCTGAAGCAGCACGCTTACAATATGGCGTGATTCCTGAGTTGCAAAAACGCTTGGAACAAGCGGAAGTCGCAGAGGAAAATGAAGAACCGAAGCTAATTCGTACCAAAGTGACTGAAAATGAAATTGCTGAAGTAGTGAGTGCGGCAACAGGCATTCCTGTGGCGAAAATGCTACAAGGTGAACGTGAAAAACTACTGAATATGGAAGACTTTTTACATAATCGTGTAGTCGGGCAACATGAAGCTGTGGTTGCAGTTTCCAATGCAGTCCGCCGTTCACGTGCAGGTTTATCTGATCCGAATCGTCCGAGTGGATCATTCTTATTCCTTGGACCGACAGGTGTGGGTAAAACTGAGTTAACTAAAGCATTAGCAAATTTCTTGTTTGATAGTGATGATGCAATGATTCGTATCGACATGTCTGAATTTATGGAAAAGCATTCTGTCAGCCGTTTAGTGGGTGCTCCTCCGGGATATGTGGGTTATGAAGAAGGCGGGGTTTTAACAGAAGCTGTTCGTCGTAAGCCATATAGTGTGGTGTTATTTGACGAAGTGGAAAAAGCGCATCCAGATGTATTCAATATCCTGTTACAGGTATTGGATGATGGTCGCTTAACTGACTCTCAAGGTCGTGTTATCGATTTTAAAAATACGGTCATTGTGATGACATCTAATTTAGGCTCACAAGATGTACGTGAATTAGGTGAAGGTGCAACTGATGAGGAAGTTCGAACAGTGGTCATGAGCGCTGTAACTCAGCATTTCCGTCCAGAGTTCATTAACCGTATTGATGAATTAGTCATTTTCCATTCGTTGAAAAAAGCTCAAATTCGTGGTATCGCGGATATTCAATTGGATCGTTTACGTTCACGTCTGAGCGAACGAGATATGGCTTTAACTGTCGATGATAGTGCATTTGATCTATTGATTGATGCTGGTTTTGATCCAATCTATGGTGCACGACCACTAAAACGTGCAATACAGCAACAAGTTGAAAATAACTTGGCTCAGAAAATTTTATCTGGTGAATTCCAGCCCGGAGATAATATTCTGATTAAAGGCGATAGTGGGCAGCTTGTGTTTGATAAAATGAAACTTAGCTAAATCTAATTTGAATGATTGGCTAAAAAGATGGTGATGAAAATCACCATCTTTTTTTATATCAGTGCAATTTATCTGATTTCTTAAGGAATATTACCAATGACATTGCGATTTTATGAAAAGCTTGGTAGTTTCGGAATAAATAAGAAAAAAATTCAGGATGAATTAAAATGGAGAATAAGCAACATTATTACACTTATATTGGTGTAATTATGTTCATAACAGCATTTCCAATAGTAGGTTGGGCTGTGCAACCGATGACAGAGGGAACTTTAGCCTTACAAACAGGTATGTTGACCAAGGCGCTGCCTAATATTATCGAAAAAGCTCAACGAGATGCGATGAAGCCAGAGGAAGAACGTTGGCGTTCTCAACGCATATTGAGTGACCGTAATTTGCGTGAAATAAGGATCAGTATGCTTGCTGAAGGTGCTTTATCACCTTATGAAGAACAAAAGAAAACGTCTGTAATGGATGTGCGGGAAAAGAAGAAAGCAAGTATGAAGCCCCATGATGAGGCTCCAGATAACTTCATGATTTATGAGTTTGATTCTCCTAATGTAAAAAGAACCAAATTCACATTTAAATAATGAGAAAAATCATTCCTTAAATTTGATTATGTTGGATTTTCCAAGCACGATGAATTTTTTGATTACGTTTAAAGTCTAAGCCTATCGTTTCAGAAGTAATTTCTTCGACATGATAGATTGCTTCGATTTCTTCATCTAACTCAAACCCACGATAGTTATTTGAGAAGTACAAAGTACCATCACTGGTTAAACGATTCATTGCACGTTTAAGCAGGGAAACATGATCACGCTGTACATCAAATGTACCATAAAACTTTTTTGAGTTAGAGAAAGTTGGAGGATCAATGAAGATGAGATCATATTGTTCATGACCTTCTTTTAACCATTCAAAGCAATCACTCGAAAAGAACATATGTTGTTCATCAGCATGATCCACCGTTAAACCATTCAATACAAAATTTTCTTTTGACCAATTCAAATAAGTATTTGATAGGTCGACACTCGTAGTACTTGCTGCACCGCCAAGTGCTGCATGTAAGCTAGCAGTTGAGGTATAGCTATAAAGATTAAGAAAGTGTTTGCCACGTGCTTCTTTGGCAATTCTTAGACGAATTTGACGATGATCTAAGAATAAACCAGTATCTAAATAGTCTGTTAAATTGACGAGAATTTTAGCTTTGCCTTCCTGCACAATAAAACGTTTAGACGCAGTGCTTTGTTTCTCATATTGATTGGTTCCCGTTTGCTTTGCACGGGTTTTGATAAAAATTGCGTCACGATTTAAGCCAGTCACTGCACGAATGGCAGCTAAACCCAAATTAAAACGTTTTTTGGCTTTTTCAGGATCAATTGTTTTGGGTGGTGCGTATTCCTGAACATGCAAACGATCTCCATATAAATCGACGGCAATGTTAAAATCAGGTAGATCGGCATCATACAAACGTAAGCAAAAAATATTTTCTTTCACAGCCCATTTTTTTAAGGCTTGCATATTTTTTTGCAAACGATTGGTAAAGTCTTCTGCACCTTCAATTTTTTCAAATTGCTGAGGTTGCCATGTTGCCAAAAAAGGTTGGGTGACGGTTGCTGGCTTGATGGTACCAAAACGCACGTAGATTGGTAATTTACCATTCATCAAACGTAAAGTTTGAGGTTCGGTGATAGCCAGTACATCTGCTTGTTCAATTTGTGCTGCAATCACGGCAACAGGCTGATTTGGAAAATTCTTCTGTAATAATCCTGATAAACCTAAATAGAATGATCGACTAGAGGCCTTATCACCTAAACGTTCCCCATAAGGAGGGTTGGTGACAACAAAGGCTTTTTTACCTTCAGCATGGAAATCATCCCAATCTGCTAAAGTCCGTTCTTCAATTTGAATTTGGTCGAGTATTTTTTCAAAACCTGCTGCAATGATGTTTTGGCGAGTGGCTTTAACCGCTTCCCAATCCGCATCGTAGGCATAAAACTTGGGTAGAGGTTGCTCTAAAGCCTTTGCATGACGTTCTGCTGCTTCTGCTTTCAGTGATAACCACAATTCACGATCATGCCCATGCCAACCATTAAAACCAAAACGTCTGATTAAACCTGGTGCACGATCCGTTAAAATCATGAGGGCTTCAATAATGAATGTGCCTGAACCACACATTGGGTCAAGAATTAGATCAGGTTGTAGTTGTTGTAATTGTGCTTTTTGTAAGATTGCTGCTGCAAGGTTTTCTTTGATCGGTGCATCCGTCATAAAACGGCGATAGCCACGCTTATGCAGAGAATCACCTGATAAATCTAGGCAGTAAGTATGCTCAGTTTTGCCAGCCAATACATAAAGTGTAATTTCGGGTTGTTTAATATCAATACTTGGGCGTTTGCCAACCGCCTCCATAAATGAATCAACAACACCATCTTTAACTCGTAGTGTAGCAAACTGTGTATTGACTTTAATTTCGCGTTCTACATGTAGGCGAACAGCAAAGGTACTTTGTGGTGCAAAAACAAGAGACCAATCAAAGCTAATCGCACCCTCGTAGAGTTCTTCTGCAACATCACGCGCGTCATGTGTGAATTCAAGTTCATGGGTATGTATTGGTAACAACACACGAGAGGCTAAACGAGACCACATACAAACGCGATAGGCATTCTCAAGTGTGCCTTTAAATATTAAACGCCCAGCAAAACGTTGGATATTTTGAATGCCTAAATTCTCAAGTTCTTGTTGTAATAAGGTTTCAAGCCCGTCAGCACAGGTCACCCAATAGTCTGTTAGACGTGGTTTAGCGTTCATTCAAATTTCCAAAAACATTTTTAGCAATCGACTATTTTAACTGATTTTGGAAGAGAAATACGGTTTTTCTTTTGATGTTTAGCCTTATTATGTTCCATAGATTAATTCTAATTTGTGGTCTAAGGCATATTGTGAAACTCTTTGGATTAGTAATACGGTATTACTTATTTAGATTGAATCACGTCTTTGCTTTAAATTTTCAGCATATGTTTTTTACTTATCAGATAAGTTCACCATGTCATAAAATAATTTTTATTTGTTTTGAATGGTTGGTACATATTTTGCTTTCTAAAGCTGGATTATCAAGAAATACTTCTCCCAACGATGTGAGGACTTTATGAAAGCAAATACGAACCATGAACTTGTACTAAATGCCGAAGCTTTTTCTGTTGCAACTCAAATGTATGTGCGTTTAAGACGAGTCTGTAGTCGTGTGATTGATGTGATGTATTTGGTGCATGACCAAGCTTATGCTAGATATATTATGCAAATTGCACTGGAAACGCGCGATGCCGAATTAGCGCATTATGTTGAGCGTTTAAGTCATTTGCTTGATTTATATCCTGAGTCTGAATCAACATTATTTGTAGCAGAACCAAAGCAAACAAATGATGAAGAACTTTACTTTGCCGAAGTCACTGAAGAGGAAATCTATCGGGCACAAGTATCGCATCACTATATTGGTGCGCTCCGCTAGCCGAATCTGTTGCAACTCTCTCATTTAATGCAACATAATGGTGAAAAGTTGTTCTGCGAAAGTAGAGAAATTGGGCTACACTATGCAAGTTTTGGTGATTCGACCTATAGGAATCTTTTATGCATATTGCAGCCCTGCATCAACCAAGTCAGGTTCAATTGAATCAACAAGGAAATTTAAAGCACTTCTTAACCATTGAAGGTCTTTCTAAAGAAAGCCTGACCAAGATTTTAGATACCGCACAAAGTTTTTTAGACGACAATAATAATTTGATTAACCGTCCGTTGTTAGAAGGGCTGACGGTAATGAATCTTTTTTTTGAAAACTCTACTCGAACTCGCACTACATTTGAGGCAGCTGCAAAACGTTTGTCTGCAAATGTTCTGAATATCGATATTGCACGTTCAAGTACCTCTAAAGGTGAAACCTTACGTGATACGCTTTGGAATTTGGAAGCGATGGCTGCGGATATTTTCGTAGTTCGTCATTCATCTTCTGGGGCAGCACATTTTATTGCTAAAGATGTTTGTCCTAAAGTGGCAATTATCAATGCAGGTGATGGTCGTCATGCGCATCCAACGCAAGCGATGCTAGATATGCTGACCATTCGCCGTGAAACCAAGAAGCCATTTGAAGATTTAACTGTGGCGATTATTGGTGATATTAAACATTCGCGTGTAGCACGTTCCAATGTGGCTGCTTTACAAACACTAGGTTGCAAAGATATTCGCGTGATTGCACCAAATACGCTGTTACCGGTTGGTTTTAATGAATATGGCGAAAATGTACGCCTGTTTAATAAAATGGATGCAGGCGTAACAGACTGTGATGTGATTATTGCATTACGAATTCAAAATGAGCGTATTGATTCACCTGCATTATCTTCACAATCTGAATTTTACAAAATGTATGGACTTAATAAAGAACGCTTGGCGCTCGCTAAACCTGATTGCATCGTTATGCATCCTGGTCCAATGAACCGTGGTGTTGAAATTGATTCAAGTATTGCGGATGGAGATCAATCGGTTATTTTGAAACAAGTAACCAACGGTATTGCAGTACGAATGGCGGTACTGGCACTTGCGATGCAAGGGCAGTTACAAGAACAAGGTTTAATTGAAGCGATTGCACTTTAAAGGATAGATCACATGAGTATTGTAAAAATTGAAAATGTCCGTGTGCTCGATCCAATTCAAAAAACTGATCAAGTTCAAACGGTTTATATTAAGAATGGTAAATTCGTTGATAGCGCAGATCAAATTGATGAAACGATTAACGGTCAAGGTAAATGGTTAATGCCAACCATGGTTGACTTGTGCGCACGCTTACGTGAGCCAGGGCAACAACAACATGGGACATTAAAGTCAGAAGGTAAAGCTGCGCGTGCAAATGGTATTTTACATGTCATTACTCCACCAGACTCAAAACCTATCGTACAAGATAATGGCGCACTTATTCATGGTCTGATTGAAAAGGCACAATTAGATGGTGGTATTTATCTACATATTATTGGTGCACAAACTCAAGGTTTGAATGGGAAGCAGCCGGCTAATATGGCAGGTTTAAAGAAAGGTGGTTGTACTGCTGTTTCTAATGCCAATGCAGCATTTGAAAATGATGATGTTGTGATTCGTACTCTTGAGTATGCTGCTGGTTTGGATTTGACCGTTGTCTTCTATGCCGAAGAGCCACAGCTTGCAAAAGATGGTTGCGCGCACGAAGGTTTTATCGCTTCTCGTCAAGGCTTACCAATGATTCCAGCGATCGCGGAAACAGTTGCAATTGCTAAATACCTTTTGATGATTGAAGCAACAGGCGTGAAAGCACATTTTGGTTTATTGTCTTGTGGTGCGTCAGTTGATTTGATTCGCGCAGCTAAAGCTAAAGGTTTGCCAGTCACTGCGGATGTTGCGATGCACCAATTACATTTGACTGAACAACTCACTGATGGTTTTAACTCACTTGCGCATGTTCGCCCACCATTACGTTCTGAGCAAGATAAAGCTTTGTTACGTCAAGGTGTGAAAGAAGGCGTGATAGATGCAATTTGTACTCATCATGAACCATTAAGTAGCTCAGCAAAAATGGCGCCTTTTGCAGAAACACAACCAGGAATAACGGCTTTTGATACTTATGTAGCTTTGGGTGTACAACTGATTCAAGAAAGTCTGTTTGAACCATTAGAATGGGTTGAAAAAGTGACTTCAATTCCAGCGCAGGTTGCAAATATGACTGAACGTTGGCAACAAGAAGCAGGTTGGGTGTTGGTTGATCCAGAACTAGAATGGGTAGTATCAAAAGAGACAATTTTATCTCAAGGTAAAAATACACCTTTGCTAGGCCAGACCTTGAAAGGTAAAGCGGTACAGACATTCATCTAAACTTTGTTTCTGAGCAGAATAGGTTTTGTGACTTATTCTGCTTAACTTTTTAGTGATTTAATTCATTATTAGAAATTTTCCGTAAATAATTTAATAATGGATAGCTTTGCTTGTATATAGGTCGAATAAAAATGAGAATTACATTTATTGGTGCAGGACGCGTTGCTTATCATTTAGCAAAAGTATTACATCCTGATCACCAGATTGTACAAGTTTTTAGTCGTGATTTAGAAAAAGCAAATCGTTTAGCATCGTTAGTGGAAGCTACTGGGATTAATCATTTTGATCAATTAAATCCCAATACTGATCTCGTTATTATTGCTATATCTGACCAATCCATAGCTGATGTTATTCAGAAAATTAATCATTATTTACAGCAAGCATTAATTGTTCATACCTCAGGAAGTACCAGTTTAGAGGTGCTTTCAACAGTACATGAGAGATCTGGCGTATTTTATCCCTTACAAACTTTTAGTCATGAGCGTGCGATTGATTGGGCAGAAACACCTATGTTTGTCGAGGCAGTTCGGCACAATGACTTGGAGTTGCTCGCTTCATTAGCACATAGTCTGACTTCGAAGGTTTATCAATATAGTTCTCAACAACGTCAGACATTACACATGGCTGCTGTTTTTGCATGTAATTTTAGCAATTACTGTTATGATCTTTCTAAACAAATTGTTGATGAGCAACAGGTTGATTTTTCTTTACTTTATCCATTGATTTTAGAAACTGCTCAAAAAGCAACAATCAATAATCCTAAAGAAATGCAAACAGGTCCTGCAATGCGTGGTGATGAAAATATTCTAAAAATGCATCAACAGTTATTAGAAAAGAATTCAGGAAGCGATCTTGTGGAT
Organism: Acinetobacter sp. WCHA39; assembly: GCF_002165385.1. NCBI lineage: Bacteria > Pseudomonadati > Pseudomonadota > Gammaproteobacteria > Moraxellales > Moraxellaceae > Acinetobacter > Acinetobacter sp. WCHA39. The sequence goes on along the minus strand of NZ_NHRP01000012.1, from coordinate 6,895 downwards.
GTTTATAAACTTTTAAGTGAAGGTATTATGAAACGACATTTACATGGAAAATAATGATAGGGAAACCATTTCATTTTATTTGTGATGGACAAAATTTGAATGATTTTTAATATCAAGAGATGTTAGAACATCATGTATTTGTATTCTAGAAAATCGAGCGATTATCTGTAAATACATTGAGCTGATATCATTTGTTAAATATCAGCTTAAAAAAAGAATGTAAATGTGCCTCAAGCTTAATCAATTTTTCTGTTTAAAACGATGTTTACATTTGAGACAAAGATAGTCTTGGAAAATATTTTTGTCGATCGCCACACCTGCTTTTTTCCCAAAAATATTACCCGCGATTCCTCCAGTAATTCCGACACTAATTGCACCTACAAATGTTCCAATAGTCCCACCCACAATGACGCCTAATGGACCTGCTACAGTACCAATCGTGGCACCAACTGATGCACCTGTTGCAGCTCCACCCACTGTTCCAGCCGTAGTTCCCGCCGCTGTCATTAGAACTCCGCCTGTTGTTTTTAGTAATTTGTTATGATCACGTACTTCGATTTCTGTAGAACTACATTTGGGGCATTGCAGTATTTTTTCCATAAAACCAACCTATCTTCATCATTGAGTTAAATCATTACAGTGAATAGCACTCATTGTTTATGAAACGATAACTTCTTAAAGGGATGTAAAAATTATCTGTTTCTTATTTTAGCTAAATATGAGTAAAAAATATTTATAGATCATGTAAATAGAACAACTTAGGTTTGATCAGGTTTGATTCTATAAAGTCAGTTCGATAATAACGGTTTGAGAGATATAGTTTTTATCGTCTATGGACACCAGAGAGCATTCAGTTTTTGTTCTTTTAAGATTTAAAAAATGAATATGAGTAAGCCAATAAGAGATAAATAGCATTAAATAAATAATATTTAATGCTATTGGTATTTGAAATTTTAAGAGTCACTACTTAATTTTTTTAAAAATAAAGTCATTGATCTTGTGACCAGATTCAAGTCCACGACGCTCAAATTTGGTTACTGGACGCCATTCAGGGCGAGGGTAGCTATTACCTTTACCTGCTAAATTTTCCATGTCTGGACGATTATCTAAAATATCAAGCATCCATTCTGCGTATGGCTCCCAATCAGTAGCAGCATGGAAGGTACCTCCAAGCTCTAACTTCTGTTCAACCAGTTGCATACGTTCATGAATCACAAAGCGTCGTTTAAAGTGGCGCTTCTTCTGCCATGGATCTGGGAAGTACAGTTGCACACAGTTAATGCTGTTGTCAGGCATTTCACGTAATACTTGAATCGCATCTGCATCAAGTACAAATAAATTCTTCAAGCCAGCCATACCAGCTTCATACACGCATTGTGCAATTCCTGGTACATGTACTTCGATTCCGACAAAATTACGTTCTGGATTGGCTTTTGCCATGAGTACCAAAGAACGCCCCATACCAAAGCCAATTTCAACAGTTAAAGGTCGTTCAGGATGTTCAAAGTGTTGACGTAAATCACCAACGGGGTATTCCAAAATTAAATCACGATAATCTTCTAAAGCAGTCCGTTGTGATGTATTAAGCGGAGCTGAACGACGCATAAACGTCACAATTTCACGGTGCTCAGGCAAATTGTCGAGTTCCGTAATTTGCGTTTCTAACTGATCGTTTGACATGATTCTGGAGATATAAATATAGAAATGCCGTATTTTAAGTGTTCATCAGGTCAAGTCAAATCTTTAAATGATTTTATTTGATCATTTGTTTTTCCAAACGATCAAAAACTTGTAAAAAAATCTTCATGTTTTTGTCACAGAGATTGAATAGCCTAATGTCGATTTAAACATTAAGTAAAAATTTATGAAAAATTTTAAATTCCATTCGATTGCAATTTGTTTAGGCTTATTGGGGGCTTCTTCGGTATTTTCTGTGGCACATGCCCAGTTGATGTTTAGCCAATATATTGATGGTAGTAATAATAAAAAAGGATTAGAAATTTATAATCCAGATCAAACAGCCGTTAATTTAGCTGATTATGAGATTCAACAGTTTAATAATGGTGGTACATCTAAGCCATTTGTCTATCCTTTAGTCGGAAACCTTGCGAGTAAGGGGCGCTTTTTAGTTGGACATACTGCTTTACAAACTGAGTTAGGGGATAAGGTCAATCAAGTCGCTGCACTTTCGTTTAATGGCGATGATGCCATTTTATTGGTTTATAAAGGCAAAGTGGTAGATCGTTTTGGAAGATTGGGTGAGCAACCAGCTTCTGGTGGCTGGGGCACAACAACAATTAGTAAAGCGAATAGCTTTACTCGCTTACAAACGGTAAATCCTGTAGCTGAGGTTGATCCTAAAACTATATTTGATCTTGATAATTCTTGGCGTGCATGGAAAGATCGGAATGATTTTTCAAATCTAACAGGCTCAACAACACCTCCTATTACTGAAATAGTCAGTTGCTCAAGTAAGGACACCGCGATTGCAGATTTAAATAATAAAGCAACTCAAGGGCAAAACTATACGCTCCGTGGTGTGATCACTGCTGATTATCGTTATGAAAATGGTTTCTCTGGTTTTTATATTCAAACTATTGATAGCAAAGCTAAACCAAACGTGAGTAATGGGATTTTTGTTTATATTCCAGCGAGTAGCTCTGTTAAAGGCGGGCAAGTTGGGGATGAAGTGATCTTACGAGGACGTTTGACTGCGTATCAAAACCAATTACAGATTGATCAGTTACAGCAAGATATTTTGACTTGTAATAGCAATATGGCAAATCAGGTACAGCCAAAAAGTGTTGATTTACCGTTTCATAGTTTGACTGAATTAACTGCAAATTCACCGCAACTTTATCAAGGGATGTTGGTAAAACTACCGCAAACTTTAACCATTAGTGAAAATTATAACTATGGTCGCTTTGGTGAGCTGTCACTGAGTAAGGAACGATTATTTATTCCAACAAACTTATATCCACCTTTATCTGCTGAGGCAAAAGCATTAGCACAGAAAAACTTATTATCGAAGATTATTTTAGATGATGGTTATAACAATCAAAACAGAACGCCTTGGTTGCCGCAGAGCTTCAGTGCAACAAATAGTTTGCGCTCTGGTAATCAACTTAAGAACATTGAAGGGATTTTAGAATACCGTTTTAATGGTTGGCGCATTCAGCCTATTCAGGGGCGTAGTCTCCCAGAATTGGTCACTAAAACACCATCAAGACCAAATGTCGCCACTAAAGATACGCAGTTGATACGTGCAGCAGCATTTAATGTCTTAAATTATGACAATGGCAAAACAGGATTTCCAACTGAGCGTGGAGCATCTAGTCAATCTGAATTTGATAAACAGCATCTGAAAATTATTAAAGCTTTAAAAGCAATTGATGCCGATGTATACGGTTTGATGGAAATTGCAAACAATGGCTATGATAAAAATAGTGCAATTGCATATTTAACCCAAGCTTTAGGCGCTGATTGGAAATATGTAGTTCCTGAAAATCAGGATCGTTTAGGAACAGATGTGATTGCTGTTGCCATTATTTATAACAGTAAACGTGTAAAACCTGTGAACAAGCCAGTTGTACTTGATTTAGGTGATAAGAATAGATCGACGATTGCGCAAACTTTCCAACCGATTTCTGGAAAGCAAATGTTCACGATTATTCCTAATCACTTGAAATCTAAAGGATGTACAGGTGTTGATACGAATACAACAGATGCTGATCAAAAAGATGGGCAGGGTTGTTGGAACCCAACACGTGTGAAAGCTGTTGAACAACTCGTTCAATGGATGGCAAAAAATCCAACTCAGGTTGAAAAGCCAAACATCTTAGTTTTGGGTGATATGAATAGTTATGCTAAAGAAGATCCGATTCAGGTGTTTGAAAAGGCAAATTACAAAGTTCTATTAAATGACAAATTTGTAGGGCAAGGTGAGCAGGCTTATAGCTATGTGTTTGGTGTATCAAGTAATGCGGAAGGTTATGGCGGCGCAGGCAATTTAGATCACGCAATCGCAGATGCAAATTTATATAGTAAAGTAAAAAAAGCATTTACTTGGCATATCAATGCAGATGAACCAACAGTCTTAGATTACAACGAAGAATATAAAACCGATGCACAAAAAGCATTATTTTTCTCAGAAGATGCTTATCGCTCTTCAGATCATGATCCTGTAATTGTTGATCTTGATATGAGTGATGCCGAGAATAAACCTTCACCGTCAAATACTTCATCGGGGAGTTTTGGATGGTTATCGATCTTAGGTCTTTTGGGTCTTGCAAGTTTTTCCAAGCGCTCGAGAAAAGATAAAGTGTGATCTATGCAAAAAGAGGAGGATAGAAGTAATCTATTCTCCTCAAAAAATGATCTATTTGAGCAGGATATATACGATGATAATAAAAAGTTGACATAAGACTACTTGCAAAATCATGTAATTTCACTAATAGTCAGATCATTCAGTATTTTTTACTTTTTTTGACAAATTTGTGGAAACACATTTTGCAAATTATGGTAAAGCATTTTAGAACATAAGAGTTAGATAACAAGGATCAATTATGAAGTTGTATTACTCACCTGGTGCTTGCTCATTGGCAGCACATATTATTTTAAATGAAATAAATGTAGATTTTGATTTAGAACGCGTTGATCTAAAAACACATAAAACCTCGAAAGGGGTAGATTATTATGAAATTAACCCGAAAGGTTATGTTCCAGCTTTAGAGATTAATCCTGGTTTAATCTTAACTGAGAACGTTGCAATTTTACCGTTTCTGGCACAACACGATCCTAAACAGGATTTAATCCCACCATCGGGCATGGGGCGTGCCAAAGTCCTTGAATGGTTAGGTTATTTAAATTCTGAGTTGCATGATGCTTATGCAGTTTTCTTTAGTGGTAATTTAACGGATGATGAAAAAACCAAAGCGTATGCTGAAGTAGATCGTTTACTGAAATATATCGACAATTATTTAGCTGAATCAGAATATGATTATTTAGTGGATGATAATTTTGGTCCAGCAGATGCGTATTTATTTGTACTTACAAATTGGTCAAATCATATTGAACACGATTTAACACCATATATTCATATTATCGCTTTGCGTAATAAAGTCGCTGAACGTCAGTCGGTTCAAATTGCAATGCGTGATGAAGGATTACTCGGTTAGTTTTCTCTGCATTAAAAAAGCCTCTGTGATCAGAGGCTTTTTTTATAATCAAAAGATTATTGTTGAGCTTTTTGTTTTACATCAGCAGCGCCGTTTTCAACTGCACCAGCAACTTTAGCAGTTGCATCACGTGCAGCGGCTTCAGTTTTTGCAGCAGCTTCAGCAGTTGCATGAGCAGTATGATCAGCAGCAGCGTCGATTTGATCAGCAGCAGTATCTACCGCAGTAGCAACATTGCTCGCTGCAGAATCAGCAGCATTTTTCACATCAGCGCCAGCTTGTTCAGCAGCGTTTTCTAAATGTTCGCCAGTAGTTGCCCCAGTTTCAGGCGCTTTATCTTTATTACAGCCTACAAGCGCAACAGTAGCAGCGAGACCTAATGCAACAAGTAATTTATTCATTTTCATGTTTCCTTTTCTTTGTGGCATCCAATAGGTATGGATAGCGAAAATATAAACATAAATTGTATGAATAATAAAGTTGAAAATTTGTTGATAACTTGTAAAAACACGCACTTACATTTTTTAAATGTAAATGCGTGTACATGTTTTTAGATTATTTTAAACACCAGAGCGGATCATATAATCAAAAGCGGATAGAGACGCTTTGGCACCTTCACCTGTGGCAATAATGATTTGCTTGTACGGTACGGTGGTACAGTCACCCGCAGCAAATACACCTTTGACATTGGTTTCATTACGATCATTGATCACAATCTCACCACGATTGCTGAGTTCAACCGCACTGTTCTTCAAGAAATCTGTGTTTGGTAATAAACCAATCTGCACAAAGATTCCTGCAAGCTCAACTGTATGTTCAACATCAGTCGCGCGATCTTTGTATTTCAAGGCAGTGACTTGTGAACCATCTCCGACCACTTCAGTACTGAGCGCATTTAAGATCACAGTGGTATTCGGCAAGCTGTTTAATTTGTCTTGCAACACTTGATCTGCACGAAGCTTGGTATCAAACTCAACCAACGTCACATGCTCAACAATTCCTGCAAGGTCAATCGCTGCTTCTACACCTGAGTTACCGCCACCAATCACCGCAACACGTTTGCCTTTGAATAATGGGCCATCACAGTGTGGGCAGTACGCAACACCACGGGTACGGTATTCCGCTTCACCCGGTACATTCATTTCTCTCCAACGTGCGCCTGTTGAAAGAATAATGGTTTTCGATTCAAGCTTAGCCCCATTTTCCAATTCAACTTCAACCAGACCATTCGCGGTTTGATCTGCACCTGTGATCTTGCTGACACGTTGTAAATTCATGATATCCACACCGTACTCACGTACATGGGCTTCCATATCTTGAGCAAACTTTGGACCTACAGTTTTTTGAACCGTGGTGAAGTTTTCAATGTCCATAGTATCCATGACCTGACCACCAAAGCGTTCAGCCACGATACCTGTTTTGATCCCTTTACGTGCTGCATAAATCGCTGCTGTACCACCTGCAGGACCACCACCAATCACCAATACATCAAAAGCATCTTTGGCATTGAGTGCTGCGGCATCTTTCTCAGCAGAGTTGGTATCTAGCTTCGCCACGATTTCTTCCAAAGTCATACGACCTTGTCCAATATGTTCATTGTCTTGAAACACCATCGGTACAGCTAAGATTTTGCGTTCTTCGACTTCTTCTTGGAAGAAACCACCATCAATCATGGTCGCCGTTGCATTCGGGTTATAGATTGCAATCAAGTTGAGTGC
>NZ_NHRP01000011.1:0-100530 GCF_002165385.1 Acinetobacter sp. WCHA39 | reverse complement strand
CTAGGCAAAAAGGTTCCATTTTTGCCCATTGGGCATCAGTAAGTATGTATCTATCCATAGTACTATTATAAATTAATTAGTAGCCTTTGTTAATTCTCAACAAGCCCTAGAAAACTTCTAAAACAAACTCAAGGTGAAATAATGACTATTTCAGTAATTGCGAACATTAAGGCAAAATCAGATCAAAAAGAAACGTTAGAAGCGCTTTTAAAAAGTGTAATAGAGCCTACGCTTCAAGAAGAAGGATGCTTGAAATATGAGCTTTATATTAGCGAAAATGACTCGAGTAGATATTTCTTCTTAGAAGAATGGCGTAGCAGAGAGGATTTAGATATCCATCTAGCCTCTGATTATATTCAAAGTTTATTTGGTAATATCCAATCGCTCATTGAATCAAGTGATATTGTAGAAATCAAAAAAATATAGCTGTATTCGGAAGTTATGATGAACTATTCTTCAAATTAACATAGTTAGACTTAAATAAAAAAACCTGAGTCCAAAGTAGTTAAAATATAAGTGCGAACAAACACTTCAACTTCAAGGATTCAGGTTTTTTCACATCAGAATACGGTATTTCATCAATTACTCAAGCCCATTTTGAGACAAGATTTTGAACGTCTTGTAAAACAATACCATCAAGGACAAAAATTAAGATCAGCAACACGATGGGATCAATTTATGTACCCATTTCCCCCATAACAACGATACCTGAACGACCTACATTGTCGTTTGATAGCAGAAAGATATGTCAAATCAGTCATTTCAAGCTAAACTACAACAAATTTCACGCTTTTCTAGGTTCAGTTCAATATGACCCAAGTACAACTTCAACAACTACAAAAACATCTTTGGAATATCGCAAATGACTTGCGTGGAAAAATGGGAGCAGATGAGTTCCGTGACTACATCCTAGGCTTCATTTTTTACAAGTATCTGTCTGAAAAAGCGATTGCCTTTGCCAATGAACTATTGAAGGATGAAGGCGTTGCAGAACAATATCAGCAACTCGATGAAAGCAATCCCGATCATGCAGAATTGATCAATGGAATCAAAGAAAACTCAGTCGAAGAAGTTGGCTATGCCCTAGCACCAAAACAATTGTTCCACTCCATTGCTGAACTTGGTCGTCAAGGCACATTCATTCTGGATGATCTGTCAGATACTTTGCGAGGAATTGAACGTAGTACTTTGGGTGCAGAATCAGAAGATGACTTTGCCAATCTGTTTGAAGATCTTGACCTCAACTCAACCAAACTCGGCAATAATGCTAATGACCGTAATGAATTGGTCAGCAAAGTACTCACTCATCTCGACAATATTGACTTCGATCTCAATAATTCAGAATCAGATGTATTGGGTGATGCATACGAATATCTGATTGGTGAGTTCGCTTCTGGTGCTGGTAAAAAAGCTGGTGAATTTTACACCCCACAAACCGTATCCACCTTGCTTGCCAAGATTGTGACACAAGGGAAAGATCGCCTACGTTCAGTGTATGATCCGACATGTGGGTCGGGCTCATTGCTTCTACGTGTAAAACGTGAAGTCAAAGATGTCGATATGATCTACGGCCAAGAGATGAACCGTACCACCTATAACTTGGCACGAATGAACATGATTTTGCATGACGTTCACTTTGCGAAATTCGACATCAAGCAAGAAGATACGCTCACACGTCCTCAGCACATTGATCAGCGTTTTGAAGCTGTTGTGGCCAATCCTCCCTTCTCAGCAAAATGGTCAGCGGACCCAAGCTTCCTACAAGATGAACGTTTCAGCCGTTTTGGTAAACTTGCGCCAAGCTCAAAAGCAGATATGGCTTTTGTTCAGCACATGCTGCACCAATTGGATGAGCAAGGCACAATGGCTGTTGTTCTTCCGCACGGTGTATTGTTCCGTGGCTCAAGTGAAGGCGTGATTCGTCAGTACCTCATTGAGAAAATGAATGTGGTAGATACCATCATTGGTTTACCTGCCAACATCTTCTACGGCACATCTATTCCAACCTGTATCTTGGTACTCAAGAAAAATCGTACCCATACAGGCAATATTCTATTCATTGATGCTAGTAATGACTTTGAAAAGCAGAAGAACCAAAACAAGCTACTGCCTGAGCATCTCGATAAGATCATTGCAGCTTTTGAACAGCGTCAAAATATTGAGAAATATGCCAAGGTCGCTACGCTGCAAGAAGTCAAAGACAATGACTACAACCTGAATATTCCACGCTATGTTGATACTTTTGAAGCTGAAGATGAAATTGATCTGAATGCCATTGCACAGCAACTCAAAGAGCTTGAGCAACAAAGCCAGAAAACTGATGAAGTAATTGCTGAATTTTGCAAAGAACTTGGTATCGACTCTCCTTTTGCGGAGGTAAAGTAATGACTACGCCAAAGTTACGGTTTAAAGAGTTTGATGGGTATTGGAATAAAAATACGATTGGTAATTTTGTATTAAATTACAAAGGTGGTGCATCATTAACACCAGCAGATTTCGTGGATTATTCAGAGTGCGAGGTTATTCCTAAAAAAGCTATTTCTTCTGGTGGAGCACTGCAGTTAGATAAAGATGTACCAACCTTTTGCACTCCTGAGTTTTTTAATTTAAATCAAAATTATGTTGTAGATAGTGAGTATTTAATAACAACTCTGCGAGATCTAGTGCCTAGTGGTCCAAGTATTGGTTATATCGTTAAGTATGAAGGTGATAAGCAATATATCCTAGCCCAAGGTGTTTATGGATTCAGAATAAAAAATGATCTTTGTAGAGATTTTTTAATCCAGTTCTCGAATACTTCTAAATTTAGACTACATATGCAATCAATCATGGTTGGTAGTACCCAAGTGCATATTAGAAATCATGATTACTTTTCTACAGAGCTTTGTATCCCTTCATTACTCGAACAAACCAAAATCGCCGCTTTTCTTTCTGCCGTAGATGAAAAAATCACTCAATTGACACAAAAACACCAACTCCTCAGCCAATACAAACAAGGCATGATGCAAAAGCTGTTTAGTCAGCAGATTCGTTTCAAAGCGGATGATGGTAGTGAGTTTGGGAAATGGGAAAGTAAAAAAATAAGTGACTTATTTGATGAGGTAAGAAACAAAGTAGCAGATAGAGATATTGAAACGTACAGTATAACAGCTGGTAAAGGCTTTGTTAGTCAAGCAAATAAATTTGGTAGAGATATCTCGGGGAAGCAAAATAGTAACTATATTGTACTTAAACCTAATGATTTCTCCTATAACAAAGGGAATTCCAAAACTTACAAATACGGTTGTGTATATTTGAATGAGTTGAATTATGACATTGCTGTACCGAATGTATTTATTAGCTTCAGATCAAAAAAACTAAATTTAGTCCATGAAAAATTTTACTCGAAATTGTTTGAATTTCATTATTTAGATAGGTATTTAAGGTTATTGATCTCTAGTTCAGCTCGTATGGATGGGCTACTAAATGTAAGTAAGGATGGTTTCTTTGAAATTAAACTTCCATATCCTTGTCTTGAAGAACAAACCAAAATCGCTAACTTCTTGTCAGCCATTGACCAAAAAATTGATGTGGTTTCAGAGCAGCTAGAACAAGCTAAGCTTTGGAAAAAAGGACTATTGCAGCAAATGTTTGTATAAGTAAGCAAACTACTCCCATCTGATCTGAAGACTTTGAGGGTAAAGCATCATAGTATGTTGGTACTTCGGTCAGATGATTTCACTCACCCAATCCAAGAATAAAGTCAGAGAAAGAGATGTCCGTACAAAGCGAAGCTCAACTTGAACATGAACTGATCCAGCAACTAAAGCAGCTCGGCTACCAAGAAGTTGAGGTCAAAGACGAACTGCAACTGCTGAGCAATCTCAAAATTCAAGTTGAACGTGCGAATGACATTTCTGCTTTTTCTGCAAATGAATGGGCACAAGTCCTCAATCATCTGAAAGCTGGCAATAGCTTCAATTGTGCCAAAGTGCTGCGTAATCGCTTTCCAGTGACCTTTGATGATGGCTCAACACGCCACATTGATTTTTTGTTTGCTGACCCTTCAAAAAACATCTATCAAGTCACCAATCAGATCGCCATCGATCATAGAGCAAGCAACGGACATACCAGTCGCTTTGACGTCACATTGCTCATCAATGGCCTACCATTGGTACAAATTGAGCTCAAACGTGCAGGCGTAGAACTTCCTGAAGCCTTCAATCAAACGCAGCGCTATGCCAAGGATGCGTACGGCAGCGGATCAGGTCTGTTCAACTACATTCAGATTTTTGTCATTAGTAATCGTGACCATACGCACTACTACTCCACGGGCACAAAAAATTTCGAGTTCACCTTTCCTTGGGCTGACTTCGACAATAAGCACATCCACAAGATAGATGCCTTTGCAGCAAATTTCCTCAACCATGAGCACATCACCAAGATGCTCACTGAGTACATGGTAATTCAGACCTCCAAAGAAATAAAAGTTCTGCGTCCCTATCAAATATATGCCGTACAGCAAATCATTCAGCGTGTACAACATTCAGAGAAGAATGGCTATATCTGGCACACTACGGGCTCAGGTAAGACACTCACCTCGTTCAAAGCAAGTCAGCTCATCATGCGCTTGCCTGAAGTTGAAAAAGTGCTCTTTGTAGTGGATCGCAGTGACCTCGACACCCAAACGGTGCGTGAGTTCAATGCCTTCAAAGAAAATAGTGTAGACACAACAAAGAATACAAGCACATTAGTTGCTCAATTAGGTCAAACCCATGACAAACTCATTGTCACTACCCTACAAAAGCTCAATATTGCAATCAGCTCTGACCGCTATGCAGATCAAATTGACTATCTCAAAGACAAGAAAATCGTAATCATTTTTGACGAATGTCATCGCAGTCAATTCGGTGATACGCATCGTAATATCAAGCGTTTCTTCAACCAAGCACAAATGTTTGGCTTCACTGGTACACCAATCTTTGAGAAAAATAGCCAACTCAAGATAGACTCCAAAGCAGTAACCACCAATGCCCTCTTCGATGAGTGCTTGCATAAGTATGTGATCACAGATGCCATCCGTGATGGTAATGTCCTACCTTTTCAAATCGCCTACTTGGGTAAATACACCAGTAACGGCATAGAAAATAGTGACAGCTATGAAGAAGATGTAGAAGGTATCGACACCAAAGAGTTGTTCGACAATCCTGCTCGCCTAGAAATGATCACGCGCTACATCGTTGACAATCACCACATCAAAACCAAGAACAGAACCTTCACCGCCATGTTCTGTGTCAGTTCCGTTGAAGTACTCACCCAGTACTATGAATTGTTCAAGAAAGTACAGCAAGAGAAGCAACAACAAGCAGAGGAAAAGGGCGAACTCTACAATCCATTGACCATTGCCACTATTTTCTCCTTTGCAGCCAATGAAGAACGTACCGTAGACGATCAAACTGGACTCATCGAGGAGGAATCTGCTGAACTTCCTACCAAGATCAGTCAATCAAATAGAGATAAGCTGGATCAGTACATTGCGGAGTACAATGCTAAGTTTGGACAAAACTTCAACTCAGGTGAAGAGTTCTACCCCTACTACCGTGATATTGCCAATCGTGTACGCAAAAAAGAAATCGACATCTTGTTGGTCGTAAATATGTTCCTGACAGGCTTCGACTCAAAGCCACTCAACACCCTATATGTAGACAAGAACCTCAAATATCATGGCTTGATCCAAGCCTTTTCACGTACCAACCGTATCCTCAATGCAGATAAGCCATTTGGGAATATTGTGTGCTTCCGTAATCTCAAGCAAGCTACAGACCAAGCCCTCACGCTCTTCTCAAATCGTGCAGAGGCAGAAAAGATTGTCCTCATTCCAAGTTTTGAGAGCATCAAAGCAAAATACAATGCAGCAGTAGCACATTTGCTCAGTATTGCCCCTGATCCTGACCAAGTCCCGAATACCCTACATACTGAAGAACAACAGCTAGAATACGTCAAAGCCTTCCGTGAGGTCATGCGTATCAATGCCCAACTGGAAAACTTCGTAGAGTACGATCAAGATGATACATCGCTCAACAAAGCAGAATTTCAGAGTCATACATCGCAATACAAGTATCTGTACAACAATGTACGTATCATGCAGCCTAAAGACAAAGTATCGGTACTCAACGATGTCAACTTCCAACTGGAGCTCATCCACAGAGATACTGTGAATGTGGGCTACATCCTCAACTTGCTGCAATCAGTCGTCAACAACAAAGATCCTGAGAAGAAGAAGCAATATCGTGCACAGGTGCAAGACATCATCTCCACCAATCACAACCTGTACGACAAACAAGAACTCATCCAAAAATTCCTCGATGAAAACATTCCACGCATGGCCAATGGTCAAAGCGTAGAAGAAGTATTCTCAGCATTCTGGGATGTGGAAAAAGAAAAGGCATTGGATGAGCTATGTCAGCAAGAAGCACTCAAACCAGAAGTATTCAAAGCGGTCCTAGGACAGTACGAATACACCAAACGCTTGCCAAACCGTGAAGATGTCAAAGACCTGCCAATCAATCGTCCAAAGATCTCAGAACGTAAAACCCTCATGAACACACTGGTACTCAAGACTCGTACCTTCATCGATAAGTTCTACAAGGGCCTGTGAGGTCCAAACAAATATTAGTAGATTCCCCCAAGATAAAACCGAAATCCCCCTAATCCACTGGGGGAAACAGGTAAACAGCAAAACCTCAAATATTCCCCACTCTTTTGTCATTTCCTCTGCGCTCAGCTCGAGCGATGTACTGACATCTGATGAATCATCCACGATTCTGACCGCATCGCAAATGAGCATGAAGAAATGGTTTGAGTGATATTTTGTGGAACCCTGACAGGTCCCCATCGGACTTTCTGGAAGATGGACCACATTACGGTCTATAAAAGGCAGTTGAAAACACAATCAATAGGCAATAAAAAACCTCATAACTCAAATAGTTACGAGGTTCGATATATGGTGGGCCCAGACAGACTTGAACTGTCGACCAACGGATTATGAGTCCGCTGCTCTAACCAACTGAGCTATAGGCCCTATAAAGTTAAATGCAATTAATACAATGCTTTAACTTGATGCTGATTCTACATAAAAACATTTTTCATTGCAATACGTTTTTTTGTAGGCACTATGTAGGCAGTTAAAAATATTGTATGTTATTGCGAGTTATTGCAAACACACGTGATCATACACTATGACCTCTGAAAGAACAAAGCTCACAAAAACATTTGTTGATTCTTTGCCCTTATCACCTGATAAGCAGGTTATCTATCGGGATTCAGAGCTGATTGGCTTCGCGCTGCGAGTTACCATTTCCAAAGTTTATGTTGTCGAGCGTCGCATTGGTAACGGTAAATCCTCAGTGCGAGTCACTATCGGTAAACATGGAGAAATCACACCTACGCAAGCTCGTGAGCAAGCCACTAAATTACTTGGATTAATGGCACAAGGTATTAACCCGAATCAAGAAAAACAAGAAGCTAAAAAGGAAATGTATGCTGATTATGCAAAAGCAGATCAGCAACCCACCCTATTAGACGCCTACAACGCCTACAAAACAGAACGAGAGCTTAGTCAAAATACGCTAGATGACTATAATCAATGTGTAACAGACTACCTAGTAGAATGGTGTGACATAAAACTGATCGATATATCACGCAAGATGGTTCAAGAAAAACATGCTGAATTGTCAAAACGCTCTAAAGCACGCGCAAATTTAGCAATGCGTTTCTTTAGAGCTGTTTTTAATTTCTCAGTTGAGCATTATCTTGATGTAAATGATAAAAATATAATTGATGTGTCAAATCCAGTTAATACTTTAAAAGCCAAAAAATCGTGGAATAAAATTAAGCGTAGAAAAAACTATATTCGTAGTAATCAAATGAAAGACTGGTTAGATGCTGTAGTTTCTACAGAATGGGTCGGACAACAATATAAGAATCATAATGCTTATACCAATCAAGATTTTTTATTAACTGTTTTACTTACTGGTTTTCGTAGAGAAGAAGCAGAGACAATAGAATGGTCTCATGTCGATCTCAAATATGGCTCAATCACATCAATTGATCCTAAAAATGGTGAACCTTTGACTCTGCCAATGGGCAAAATCCTCCACTATATAATTCAACAACGTTTTGAACGTTCAGGTGGTGGTAAATATGTTTTCCAAGCTAGACAAGGTGTTGGTCATGTAGCAAATCGAAGTAAAGCCAGGTTGAAAATTGCAGAATTGACTGGCATTACATTTACATACCATGATTTAAGACGAACATTTTCAAGCGTTGCAAACAGCTTAAATATTGGTTCATACACGATTAAAAAGCTTGTAAATCATGCTACAGATGAATCAAATGATGTAACCGAAGGTTATGTACAAGTCTCGTTTGAAGATCTTCAAATTGCAATGAATATGATTGAAGATTTATTGTTAGATGATGAAATCATTTCAACCATAAAAAATAGGAAATTTAAGAAAATTACACGTCATCACGACTATTTGGAAAAGTCCGTTTCTGAAAATCCAATCGAAATTGATGATGCCCTTAAAGCACTTTCAAAAGTTGAACAGTTAAAGGCTCGATTTAGGTAAATCTATGAAAACTACAGGACAATTCATAAACGATACACTTCAACACTCATTCCTTATTTTATGGAAAGAAGATAAGCAAAAATGGGAAGTTGGTTGTGCTTTGTTAAAAATAAATCTGCAAGCTGACACTTATGCTGAAGCAATTCAATCATTAGCGAAAGCTATTTTAGATTACAAGTTATCACATGAATTCTCTGAAGTAATAGAGAACGATAAAGAGGATTACTTAAAATCTAGTAAATAATGTTTTACATAATCTTAAAAAAGCGACACGAAATGTCGCTTTTTAGTTTATCCACAATACTTTGAATTTGAATTTATTAAATGATGGCTATAAGATCAAACTTGATTCTGTAACTTAATCAAGAGTAACTATTATGGTCACTAAATCTATCCCTATCGAAAACCAAGACTTCCCACAAGATGACTACTCACAAGATACTTTTGATGAATCTATTCAAGAATCTTTTGATGAAGTGACTCAAGAATTAGAAAATGATTTCAATCAAGATCAAATTTATGATGATATTGCACAGCTTGAAGCACCTGAAGTAGTGAACCAACAGAAAAAGAAAAGGTGAATTATGCGACCCTATTATCTTAAAAATGGCAATAAATATATGCACATAGAGACTGACTTATTTGAAGATTATCAAGACTATTCTGACATCAGTGCTATGTACAATCAGAAATACATTTTTTCAGAAAAGAAAGAAGGTGCTAAAGAGTTTCATACAAAAGATGATGCTGAACGATATTTGACTTTATATCGCCGAAAACTGAAAGGTTTTGTTGCAGTGACTGAATAAACTTATAATTGTGAAAATATTTGCTCAGAAAACACATTATCTCTCAGTTTTAGCGCAGATTTTTGCACATTTTATTTGAAAAATGCAGTTATAAAAACGCTCACTATCAATGATGATAATGAGCGCTTGCAATGAACTCTAATTATCGACTGCTGCATATTGTAACTGCCCTGCAACCCGATTGACCCATCCTTTTCCATACTTGGGCCATGTTGAAAGCTTAGTGTAATAATTCAAACGCTCCGCATTAAACTTCATTAATACGTCATTTAAATCAGAACTATTAATAATATGCAGTGTGATTGGTCCAATAATGCCATCATCCGCTACACCAATAGCACTTTGAAGCTTACGTTTTGCTGTCGCCATTCCAGCATTGATTGCAAAATCCCACACCTGAAAAACAATAGCAGTATCAATTTTATTGGCATTAAGAGCATCCCACCAATCTCTCTTATAAATCTGTTTTGCTTGATCTAATGTTAAATTCTTAATATCAAGCTGGGGATAAGTCATTGCAGAAATGCCGTATTTAGTACCTTTTAACTGACCTTTTCCTATAATGCCTGTTGTCCAGTTACCACGGTCATCTTTGTCGTTTGTGAAATTTCCTTCATGCCCAATTAAACGTTCAAAAGCTTGATCAAAGGTTAATTTACTCATTCTTCATTTACCCCTTTTATCTCTTTTTTGACTTCTTTTGCTACTTCAAAAATCGTCGCGTTTTCACGAGAATTGATATAGTTAAAGGTCCATCGCACAATGGCCCAGAAAGGCAATCCGCAGCAAAAAATGATTCCACCCAAGGCACACATACCGAACCAGTTTGATGACCAGTCATGTAAGCCAAATCGTTGAACGACAAGTGAACCACCTGCAATACTTCCAACGAGTGTTGTTACAAGCGAAATGACCCATTCTTTTCTTGATCGCGGTTCTCGAGTCATGACAACAATCAAATATGCTAAAGAAGCTGCAATAGATAAAATTGTGATCAGACCATAGAACTTCACAATTGCTGCTGCCCCCACTCCACTACTTACTGGCTCAGCCATTTTGTAATTCACCTAAGTTTTATTTAGGTTTATTTTGAAGGATTGAAATTCTATGATTGAGATGATGTTCCAATAAAAAAACCACCTAAATTAACTACAACCAATAAAGTTAGTCAGTTAATTAGGTGGTTAGATTTAACTGTGATTTAAATACCAGGATATTGTTTAAATCCACATGAATGAAAGGTCACAGAATTAGAACCAAATATAGTTGAAATAACATTATTGCCTATATCACGAATTGTTAATGTTGTTGGTTGTGTTCCGTTTTCATCAACGCCCATTAGATGCAAATGGTTAACAAGTTCTATTAATTGGAATGCCGCATAATTTCCCCATCCGATCAAAACAATACGCTGACCATGATCGTTGTTGATAGCGTTAAATAGATTACTCATATTCCATCCATTGCCAGAACAAGACACTGTTCTAAAAACTCCATCATTCAAACTATATTCAATAGATTTATTACCTGTAAACATTGTGTTAGGAAAATCTACATCAGTAGGACTGCATTATTCTACTGCTTGTGCTAAACAAAACGTTAGGCTTCCATCATCATGTTCTAAGAACGTTGGGTTTTGCTCTACATTTGCAGTAAAACTTGCATTTGAATTTGGCTTAGGCACAAATTTAAAGCGATGTGGAACAGTATCAATGTTTTCTATATACAAGAATCCATCATAGTCAGCAGTAATTTGATTTTGAAACGCTAATGAAATTTGACCAACAATGACACCAATCGTACCACTTGCCACAGGGGTAGCCATATCATCGATATAAATATCCCAGTCGCCTGCAATATGACTAAAGCTCATTAACGTGGTCGCCCCTTCACAACTAATGGTATGAGGGAATTCAGGATCTACATCTACAATCATTTGCCCGACACGCAACACTTGGACACTAGGTACACCCGTGTCTAAGCAATCTTGCACCGCTTGATAATCAATATTTGTAGGCTCATAGCCCAATTGACCGCGAATATTGCCTTGATGAATGGTCATTGGCTTATCCACTCGACCACGCTTAAATCGACCAACAATTAAGGCTGAGGTTAGCCCTTCTTTCGTTTGTGTTTCGGTCTTGTCTACTGTGCCTTGGCTTTGTATGCCAACTGCCTCACCTAATATCTTAGTTGTATTCATCTTCTAGCGCTCATATTGTTGAAACATTTAATGACTTCATTGCCAAGTTTGAATATTGCATTATGTCGCTGTGCTTCAATTTCTATTTCTTTTCTTCGCTCATCCCAAGCATCTGAAGCGTAATAATCTGCTTCAAAACTTACAGGCAAACTTAATGCATCGAATAATGACATCTTGCAATGGTTTGATAGATTCTGAGCTGTGCTAAGTAAATGACTTGTCCAGCTCTTTGATGATTCCGATAAAACAGGTAGAGGCACGAAATCGGATAGGCGCGTCATCTGCACCTCTTTGTACTACGAAACCATCGTTGTTCACACTTAGCTCTAAATGAGTAAAAAGCTGGCTATTAAGCTTTAAGTAATCAAGATAAATGAGATTAAATTCACTCTGAGGAAGCGTTTTTAAATAGCTAAGACGTTGAGAAAATTGCTGCTTATAAACTTGATCGATAGCATTACGGTCTGGGAATTGCCCCAAGTGCTCATGATTTTCATACTTAATCTGAAATGCTAATAAACAGGCAATCCATTCTGCTGCATTCATACAGTGTGCTTCTAAATACTCTGCTTCACTGCCACTCACCTGGCGTACAGTTACACCGACTTCTGATACTTCATCAATCCAATCAGAATGTTCTTTAAAACAATTCGAAAAATCAGTATTTGTTGAAAATAAGGTATTCATCTGATTTTGAACATATTTGATCATCAAGAAATATCGTTCTTGAGCTGTCATCATTAAAGGTAATTGTTGATTCTGCAAAGCCTGAGACAAAAATGCCGTTATTCTTTTCTCATTCAATTTAGGATCAATTGCAGCGACTTTTAACGCCTCATTAAAGCTAATTTCATTTAGCTGATATGTTTTCCCACCAATAGGGATCGGATCAAAATTTAACATTTACTATCCTTCATTCGACTTTATATAAATTACGAACATCTTTAGCATCCCAAGCTGCTCGACTAATCAGGCTTAAATTCACTGTAAGGCTTAGTCGATTACCCTCTTTATCAATGGGTGCAACAATCGGCGCTGATACACTTTGGAGAATAAAAGGCATATAAGTTTTGCCGTGTGTGGTGACAGTGATGTAGGGAGGAATTAGCCCTGAAAATAAACCGTCACTTCCCTCTGAAATTAAATCTGTAAGAACAGTCCCTTGTGATAATTTTGTTGGTAATGACCAAGACTGGAGATACATCAACTTATTCTCCACCTCTGTTCGTGCATCTTTTAAAGCAATAAAGAAAACACTTAAGTTAAGATGAACTGAAGCTGTAGAAAGAAAGACTTGAGTTGTGTTGACTTTATTAAGATTGGTTTTGCCTTCAACACTTTTTGCAAAATCAGCTAATGGTTGAAATCCTTTGCTAATCAGATCAGCTGCTGCATCACCCAAATTGTTACGAATCGCTGTACTAGCAGCGCCACCTGAAGCTAAAGCTTGCCCAGTTTGCAAAGCTGCCATCATCATCGGCATTTTTAATTCAGGATTAGAGTTCTCAAAAGGCGTTTGCCATTGACTTTCAAAACTAATATCCCCGTCAGTCAAGAATGCTCTAATAGTTGGCTGTGACAAATCGTACGAGAAAATTGGTTCTTTAGTTTCTGTATCACGTTCCATCGTGCATAAATTGAACTCAGCAAATTTATGTTTAGACACATAACCCCAGAATGGATCAGCGCTATAATCCACAGGTAAAGTTGTCTTATCAGCATTTGCTGCCTGAACACCATTGATGTCATTTGCCATAAAAAAGCCCTATCTTGATAAGGCTATTTTTGATCTAGTTGAATAAGTGAAAATTAACAAGTTCCAATCATGCAGCCTGTAAGGTTGCTTCGACTTCTTTAATTTTCTTAATGATCTCAGCTGACTTGTTATAAGCCATTACGACTTCACCAAATTGGTTTACCTCAGCAAACCAGTAGCTTGTTAAAATCTTTTTAATGTAATCAATATTTAATCCATCGCCATTAAAAACATAGTTGCTACGCTCAGTTCGCATATATAGCCCGTAACGTTCAAGCTGCTCATCAATCCGCAATTTCCGCGGTTTAATCTGTGCATCACGAATAAGTTCAAAAAGTTGTTCAGGACTTTCTGCATGTGAGAAATTCATATTTTTTGGATAAGTTGGTGCATCTTCTGGACTTGTATGTCTTTCAATAATCACAATACGAGTATTAACACCGGTTCCAGCATTTCTAAATGTACTTAAAGGTAATGTGATTTCACCAACTTGATAGGCTTCTTTTTCGTTTGCAATCCAACTAGAAAGCTTTTCATCCATTGCACCACGAGGAATGAGTGCCACGATTCGACCGCCATCATATAAGTGTTGGAAAGCTTTCTGGACATGCTTTATTGCCAAGGAACCTGCATTCCCAAACGGCGGATTCATCACAATTGCATGATACTTGTTATTGGTACCGTGTTCTTCAAAACCACTGACAATTACATTTGCACCTGTATTTGCCATTTTTGCACGACTTGCCAATGATTCAGTTGGTTCAATCATGGTCAGGTTGACATCATTAGGCGCAAATCGCCCTATAGCCCCATCGCCTGCGCTTGGTTCAAGTACATCATCGCCCTTATGTACACCTGCCCATTCGAGCATTTTTAAACCTAGCGGTTCAGGCGTTGCATACCACTCTTTACCCTCACGATTATTACGGCTTTCGGTACGCTTACCTTTTGCATAGTAATAAGTCATCGCTTTGTCGAAAGGAGATAAACGCGCAATACGTGCATTTTCTTCATCGTAAGCTTTCCCACCTACGCCATCCATAAGCGAAGGCTCATGATATTCGGCTTCTTCATATGCTTCGATAAGCGCTTGCTTAATACTCACTAAAGCATCTTCGCCCTTGGCTAAGTTATCTACTGTCTCAGCTCGCCCTGCGATAGTTTCAGCAAATGCAGTCCGTTCCCAGTTTGTGCCTGTAGTAAAATAACGCTGAATCGCATTCGAAGCTTGCCCAACTCGATAAATACGCCCTTCAGTTTGACGAAGCTTGGCTGGCTTAATAGGTTGGCCAATGTTGATATTCACCCGCTGATGTGTCCCAGTTGTATCATGCAGTGAGATACCAGTAGAACCTGCATCTGATTGAACGATCAAAATATCAAAACCACTATTATCCTGGTTAAATAGATCAACGTTTTTTTGACGATCTTTCTTAGAAACACGGCCATTAAATAACAATGCATTTGGGAAAGCACGGCGTAGTGTTACTAGTGGAGAATTATAATTACAATTTAAGCGGACTAAATCCGATCGTTCTTGAGCAAACTCTTGATATTGTGCAGCTGCATCTTCGTTATATTTACCATCAATCGATTTAAATTGATCATCTGTAAACGCAAACGGTCTAAAACCTCCACCATCGTTATAATCGTGGAAAATAATTACTTTTCGCCCTAAAGCTAAATTCTTTTTGAAAAATGGAATGCCTTCTTCTGCTTTAATTGCCTCTAGTAACCGTCGGCGCGAAAGATAGTCAAATCGCTTATTCACGAGGCTACTCAAATCAGAGAATCGACTATTTCCATTGGCATCTTTAGCATCCCAAAGGTAGTCCAAACCTTCATCAATTTTTTGACCAATGTTAGATTTGATCAATACAAATTTACGGTCATAATCAAATTTTAATTCTAGTTCACGTCCAGCCAATGCCCCAGTAGATTTCAGGCTTTCCGCAAATTGTCTTTCAAAAACACCTTGGTCAACTCCCCCATCTGGACGGGTCAATTTGTTATATCTCATTCTATAGCCGAAATTAGACATATAGAATCGCTCACGCGCACCGCCTGAATTGTATCCACCAGAAGAATTATTACTAAATTGCGATTCTGGTGATGTAAAATTAAAGAGATAACCCTCAGCCCAATCCACTGTTTTGATATAGGAAAATGGTGTTGCAGATAGGAAGACGACTTTTGCACGTTTCCCAGATTGTTCTGTCCAATTCTTTTCCCATTCAACCTTATAATCATGGATAAAAGCATTCCAATCCTTGATCATCTCATCGGTACGTTCTTCCTCAGGTAATGCATAAGGATCTCGCTCAGAAAACCGCATTTTTGCCCAAGTGTAGAAACCTGCATGATGCCCAGATAAAGCCCTTAAGTTATCTAATGCAGTGGTTACTTCACCGTCCGCGCTTTGCATTAATGTATGTGCTTCATCAACAATGATAAGGTCCCAATCTTTCTTACCTAAAGATTTATTTTGACCAAAGTTTGCATATGTTGTGACAACAACATTTGAATTACTACCATTGTCTTGAATGCTTGATAATTGATGTATATCAATATTTAAAGGCTTACCTGACTTCACAAAGTCACGAGCAATTTTGTCGCTTAAAGTAATAATTAGAATATTTTGAGCACCAGAATTTAAGAATCGTTTGGCGGTTCCCAAACCAGTGAAGGTTTTCCCAGTACCTGTACCATTGGTAAATAACATGCCGTTGCCATTATCAATGATTAAACGTTTTTCAGCTTTGACAATATCATCACATTGTTCGGGTAACAGATAAGGTAATGCTTCGCTGATATTTTCAGGATCTCCCCATTCTGTAGGCGTTCCCTCTGCCTCAGCTTGTAATTTAGCTTTACCTTCTAACTCAACTCTAACTGACTTAGCAGATTGAATAATTGATTTATTTCGCTTGTCTCTAGTAGGTGATCCTGAGTTAAAAATCGCACGGCTTCCGCTGCTGTCATCCCCTGCAAGACTGGTTGGACTTCCCCCATTTGAAGGTTCATTTCCTCTATTTCCTGCGCCAAGTAAACTTGCATCATTATTTTCTGATACGCCAATACTACCGTTTCGGTATAGCCCTTGCTCAACAGAAGCTGTTCCTGTTGATGAAGGCGTTGCTCCATCTGCATTTGATTCAGACTGAGGAATTGCTGATCTTCCTGATCCGCGACGAAGTTCGCTAAGTTGTGCCAAATCTGAATCGGTATCTGTAACATTAGAGAAAACCTCTTTAATTAATTGCTGATCATCTGTAAGTAATGAATCTGGTAATTCGAGAATATGCTTTGCACGGATTAATGTGTGTTGGTTATAAATAAAGGCATATGGATCGTATTCTTTTGCTGTTTTGACAGGTACACCAGCTAAAGAAATTACAAGTAACGACTTCCCTTTTTTGGTGATGTATTCGACAAGCTCTTGCTCACAAACATAATAAGCAATTGCTTGATTTAGTTTAGCAATTGGTTCATTGGCCGTTTGTTTAACGATATAAGCTTGTAAATTAGAGTCTAGTTTTTGGACTGAGTCATTTAAAACATAGTCTGCAACTTGACCTAGATATTGATTATCTTTATCTGTTTCTGCCAAAGATAAGATTTTTTTTGCTTCGCCTAAATCAATTTCAATTTCACCCGAAATGATTCTTTTAAAGTAAACGGTTATTTCATCTATGCTTTGTAACGTTTGAATTAATTGATCTAGCGAACTAAGAACATTTGATGATTTTAAGGCAAAGTTATTTTCAAATATGGACATACAACCCTCAACATGGGATTTTTTAACGTCCTCATGTTAAAGGCTGTGAAGTGTATGGTTTTTATAACGTTCCAATTATAAATTTTGGTACAATACTTCTAAAACTAGATTAGAAATACCATCAAAACTATTGACTAGGCTTTTCTCTAATTCATCTAAAATAAGTGCAGCTAAGGCAACAGGGTCAACTTTCGAACCAGCTTGCTTAATAGCGTTTTGAATAATTGATTTAGATATATCCTTACCATCAAAAATGATTGCTGGAATAAATCTTTCATGTCTTTGCTTAGCCAACATAATTCGATCTATACCAATGACAAGATGATATTTCCCTTGTGTTTCAAGCACTACAATCGGGTCCTCTTTGTCAATTTTACTTTCAATTATCTTAGGTGCATTTTCAATGATTATTTGTTCTATAGGGATGTGATCATAGCTTCCATCTCTAGCCCACGAATCGAATTCTGACCAAGTATGTTGAATCTTCTTCAACAAATCAGCCATAGATATTTTCTTGATGCCTCCAAAGCCCTGCCAACCTTTTTCATAATTTGATAGATAAATTTCCTTCGCTTCTTCTTCTGATTCAGCACCAATAATGACTTTTTGCTCATCGAACTGCCCGTTAATATCTACCTGTTTGATGATATAGGCGCATTCAGGTTCATCGAACAAATGGTTTTTCACAAAAACATCAATTTCATCACCATCTGCACCAGTAGTATTTTCAATAAAACCATAGTGATGCTTCATCGTGATTTGCCATTCATTCCCGTTAGGGTCAGTTCCTGAACGGATTGAACCTGCAGGATTCTCAATAGCAATTTTTAAATCACCAATCGATAAATGCCCTTTTTGATATTCACCAGATTGCTTTTGTTCTGCTGTTGGAAAGTCTAAATCATTATGTGGTGATGTAGCTGCAGCATGTGCTTTTTGATCTAACGACGTGAAATTTGTTTTAACTTTTGAACCACTATTTTGAAAAAGATAATCAAACCAACTGTTATCTGTGAAAATTGAATCAAACATGCTCAGATTGGCATTATCACCATAATTATCCTCAATCACTTTCACGGCGTAATTAATTGCATCTTTGATGCTGACAGGTTCAGGTTCACCAAAAAGCCCCATGTTTTGCCCATCAATCGCTTCTTTTTCTGCAAACTCTGCCATTGCTTTGAATAGCAAACTCATCTTTTTGGCACTGCGACTATTCTTAGATAAGAATACTGCAAGCTCTGGCACGCCTTCGCCTAGATCACCAAATAAACCCTGTTGTTTTACAAATTCAACAATATCTTGATCATTTTGCTTTGCTGCCAAGATCGTATTCGCTGCATCAATAATTGCATTTGTCACTCGCTTATCAAGTGCTTGCTCAATACCATCAACAATAGAACTTGATACATCCTGCACGTCACCACGGCTGACGGCTTGCGCTTCAATAAATTTTGGAGCTGCTGCACCTAATGCATTTAGCATATTTTGCAAATCTGGCTTCGTTTGGTCTGCCATCATTTCAAGAAGTCGGTCATCGTTATAAGCTTTGCTGAATATTGCAGCTTTCATACGTGTGACTAATGCTTGTGTTGGCTTTCCATCTGTCCCGATATATTGAGCTGCTTCCGTTTCACCTAAAGATCTTAAAAATCCTTGGATAAACTTCTGATTACTTGCAGTGATTAGGTCGCCATCTTCACCAGGTGTAAACAATGACAATAGGTTCTCATCTAATCGTTTTGCATCTGTTTTTGCTCGTTCAGTCGCACTAAAGGACAACTTATCATCTTGATTGGCTTCTACTGTAAATTGAACACGATCAATTTCTGAGGTACGAATTCGCACAAGGATAGGCTGTTTAAATTGGTTGATTTGATCCGCACTAAAACCAAAATATTCTGCTTCATCAATCAACCATTCTTTGTACTCATCAGCATTTCCTCGCTCATATGCAAGCTGGATTGCCATAGTACGGCCATTGCCAGACTCAACCACCAGATCATCACCAATGATAGGCGCACCAGTATCTGCACGACCTGATCGGCCAAGACTTTCGGGATCAAGCGTATTTGATGTTTTTTGTACCCAAGCTTGTGAAGAATCACGACTACGATCTCGTGGTTGTAGTTCTTGAGGATAACTAGGGTTTTCAGCGCCTGTAGCCGTATGTGAAGCAATCACTTGATCAGCTTCTAACACTGCAAATACGGTTGATACTTTGGTTCCTTTGGCTGTTTTGACGTTGTTAGATCGACCACGGAACGCATGATTGATAGTCAAAGGATCATAAGGTATATTTAATAGATGGTCACGACCTCCAGTTTCAATCCTACCCTTTGATTTATCAAAGATCGGACTGGTCATAAGGGTCGTGGCCATTTTGTTTTTAATTTGCTCAGACGGATTTGAGCTGATAGGCTTATTAGTTAAGAGTTTTGAATTTTCTAATTGATAGTTTTCAACCGCATCGATCAACTTGTCTATTGTACCTAGTAGGTCCTGATTATCTAATTCGATTGAATCAAATCCATCTACGTTATCAAATGCGCCTTGCTCATAATCTTTTTGAAATTTTTCTCTAATCCGCAATATGTCTTCATGATCTAATGGTTTATCACTTTCACTCTGACTAGTCTTCGGCTCTTTTAGTTTGTAATGTACAGCCCAACTTAAAACATCTAATTTTTTACGCCCTTTTTTATCGTAAATATTAATATCTACCCTCTGATTTTCTGGAATTAAATGTTCCTTTTGAGTTTTCAGAGTGAGTATCTCTAATTGCTCGTAGGTCAATTTTTTAGCCATATCTACAGCTTTCCAGCCATAAACTTTTATTTTTATAGGCTCAACAACTGGATTGACATGCAACGCATCTTGCAATACATTAATAAGACGGGAGCGTCCTCCATTTTGGGTAAGCAAATTATTTTGCCCAGCCACTTGGTCTGAAGGGATGTTCCCCTTTTTTTTGTCTTCAGTAATCATGATTGCCTGAGTATAAAATCTTGGTTTATCATTTTTATCTTCAGTGTGTCTTCTCAAACGCACGACCATATAGCACTTTTGATTATCAATTTTAATTGGTGCTGCAACGATAATATTTTCAAGTGGCTTACCATCATCATCCATAGATCGGCTTAAGACTCTGGCCTTATCAATGATTAGGGGTAAAGCAGGTAAACCTTGAATATCAATTTGCTTTGGCTTATGACTCATTGCAGATTTAATGCCACTGGGTGCAATAATCACAGTTCCTAATTGCTCATTTAGAAATTCTTGCCCGTGATTGTTCTCAACAAACCAGTCTCTTAACCACTGCATAGCATTTTTAATAATTTTGCCTTCTGCATCTGGCAGGATTAGCCCAGATTTAATCTCAGCTATTGGTTCCCCAGATAGAAAGTCGAAATTATCTTGACGGTATTTTTGTAGGGAATCAGCAAGTATATCTATAGCATTTATCGCTTCTGATCCATTAGTAACATTTTTAACTTTGCTCATTTCACGCACAAAAAAATAGCCCATTTAGGACTATTTTGAGAGCTTCAGAATGGGTTTCGCTTGCTATGTTCCAACCAACTCATTTACTTGAGTAATAAGGACATTAACGGCTTCAATCAATAACGGATCATTCAAATTCTTTTCAGCTTCACTACGAACTTGCTTAAGTAGTTCAATGGATACTTTAACGTCACCATCAATAATAGACTGAAATAATTTATTGACTGATTGATTCGCCTGTCCGCCAAGTAACTCAATCAATTCTCGCAATCGTTTTGTACTTTGAAGTTTTTCCATCCCCTTAAGATTCGGGATCTGTTCAAGTAAAGCACGTAGTTCTTTCGTGAGCTTTAATTTTTCTAAGGCATTCATGTATTGCTATTCCTTAATTGACTGAAGCAGCTTGATTGACTTGATACATTGAATAAGCTGAAACAGCCTGTTCAAATAGATCATTTGTTTCAGGTGTTAAGCGACTGCCAATTGATTCAAGTTGTGTTTCAACTTCACTGGCTTTTGAGAAATCAACCTCACCCTTAATGACTTTATTCAGATAGTCTGCATCATCATTATTGTTATTAGCGTTTGCATGATCCTCTGTTGGTAACATTGCAGGTAAAGCAGCAAATGCTGGATATTTAGCAATCATTTCTTCAATTGTTTTAAAGAATCGTGGTGCTCCATAGCCATTTCTCCAAGCACGAGATGAAGCATTATTTGCTGAAACTTCCCATTCACCATTTGTATTGATATGGGCTGTCCAATCATCAAGCTTTTTATCGTTTTTGAACGCTCTGTAATAACCATTGCCTAAATTCTCAATAGGCGGATAGGTTTTGGCTTTTGATGAATCCTCGCTTAAACCTTTATTCCAGCGTTCAATTGTTTTTTCTACAGTTGCAATCATTCGTTCAATTGAATCTTTTAATCCATTTGCCAATGCAACTTTTCCAAACGGACGTTCTAATAGATTCTTTGCATCTGTCAGAGCTTCAGCAATTCCAGTTGGATAATTCTGGTTATAGAATTCTTCCGTGGTACCACCCGTCAACCAACGATGACGAATATCTAAAGCATCATAAATTTGACGAGCTTCTGCTTTTGTCACAGCTTTTGTATTTGCAGATTGTTCAGTATTTCCCACTGCACTAGTATCAGCATTTGGTGCTTGACCATTATTTTGCTTATTTAAGCCATCAATTTGATCAAGTAGCCCCTGAATTTCTGAAGATAAAGCGGTCTTTTGATTTTGCTTGTCTGCAATACGTTGTTCGGCATCAGCTAAAGTTTGCGCACTTTCAGCTTTCTTAGCTTGAGTCCGTTTAAACCGTGCACTGTTCTGATTAATCAATTTAACAACACGCCCAGCAAGTACAGGTAATGCAATACCTTCACCTTGGTTGGGCTGAATCACGCCTGTTACATCACGCTTATTCATAAGAATCTTCCAAGACAATAACGTGTCTTGTGGCGAAATCCGCTTAGCATCACGATCAGGATTATGGAATAGAATCGTAATGGATTGACCATCTTCGAAATCATATGAAACGGCGACATTTAGCACTTTTTTGTGTCGAAATGGCTTTTCACTACGATCTACATTCAGAACCTTTACACCGCCTTTAGACGCTGTCTGCATAGCTGTATGCAGCATATCCATTAACTTATCGAGATATTGATACTCAACAATGATTGAATCAAAATCAGGGTGTTCTGCTCCAATTGATTCAAGCAAATTGGCTAAACCATCAAAACTCGATAATAGTTCGGTATTGTCATCATGAAGTTGCATGTCTAATAGTAGATTTGCTGTTTTTCCTTCATGTGTTGTTAGTTCAATACCGTCCCATCCTGGTAATACAGCACATGGAATATCTTGCAATGCGACTAAATGATCTCGATGAATAAGTTGCTTATGCTTATGAAATTGCGATGTTGCTAAATGTCGCAATAGACCGTTGGTATTGGTTTCAATTACATCATCTTCAATGGCATCAAACATACGCCCAAACTGCATTTGTGCTAATGCACTTGCATGATCATTATCAACAGCACCCAAAACGGCAACTGAATCAAAGGCTGCAATGCTATTGATTGAACCCTTCAAATTTACAATACGCCACTGATCTTCTTCCGTTGCCGATTCTGTCAAAATCGCATTAAGTTGACGGCATTGCCCTTTGACTACTCCAATTGAACAAGCACCACTATTCACAGAATCAAAACCCTGTACTAAACGGCTGGTGTGTGGTTCATGTAATAAAGTAAATATGTCGATATTTCGCATTGAAAAAATGCCTCAATATTTTTCTGATTGAGGCCATTTTTGCACTTAAATAAATGATTCTTCTTGAGCTGTTCCAATCATTTCAACATTGGGAACATCTTTATAAAATTCAGCGTGACGATACCGACTCCATTTCGATTCGTGGCATCAAGTGGAATACTTCCTGTTTGTAAGGCGACTAAATGCTGGACCTCAAATACTCGTGTAGAAATACTATGTTTATCGTAAATGTAAATTGTCATACGCATCAAATAATCATTTGGTAAAGCTTGCGTCCCCCCATCCTCACCATCAGGAAACATGATCGCTTTTATTGCCAAAGCGCTATTCAGAATTGATGCATTACGTGTTTCAATGAAGGGAATTGATATTTCACCCGAACTATTTCCAGTGATGTGATTGAGTTGAAATGCACCAATTTGTACGCTATCTGTTTGAGCATCTAAAACGGATAAATCCAAACTCTGACAAAGCCAAGGCAATTTTGTGTTATCCATCAATGGAATACTTTCGATTTTAGTACCAGCTAAAAATCCTTTTTCTCCTTTTTCAAATGCATTGAAATTTCCAGCCTCTTGATGCGTTAAATCATATGAGTCAATCAGTTCAATTGACTCTTTTGCTATTTTCCCGTCCTCATCGAATGGTTCAAGCCATACACCATAATGTAATGAAGATAACGTCCCCCAACTGTAAATTTTCTGGTATTGCCCTAAAGCCTCATCGATTGGCATTCCAGTCCATACACCACTTGTATTTCGACCTTTAGAAATATTTAAGTGTAAAGTCATTATTGTTCACCCTGTCCATTGAGACGAGATTTCGCAATATCAGCTGCTATTCGACATGAATCGTCATAGTTAAAACCAGCATCTTTTTCTAAAATATATTGCATCGTTTCCTCACTTAAATCGGATTCTTTGAGTGAGTTAATGACTTGAATTTTAAGCAAGGATGTATTCATCTGCGTTTGTTTATTAGTATTTTCTTCTGTCACAGCTGCTGACTGGGTGCTAGAAAACTCAATTTGCCACGGATAATCTAATTCACCGGCTTCAAATTGCTCGTTATAACAATAACCCCAATCGATATGCATAATATCATTGGCGAATTGCACAACCGATTGGCGAATATACATGGAACGGCGCATAATTTGACTTGAGGTATGAAATGCTGCCCCATCTCCAATTCCACCAGAAAGCATATCAGCCCACCCCACCATTGAAGGATCGAGACCAATACCGCCCATAAGCAAACGGACATTGATCATAAAGGTTTCGATATTTACAGGTGAATTACGTTGACCTTTAATATCTCCCACAGGATTAAGAATCTGCTTTTCATCCCATGTCGGTAAAACGTGATATTTGGTATTCCATATGCCCTCACCGCCTTCCATTGCATTTTTTACGAACTTCTCATGATCTTTTAGCATTCCCTCAAGACCACGGATATAAGCATCACGTTGTGCTGGAGGCATACCAGCCATGTTCAGCGTCAAAAACATTTGATTGACTGCATCAGCAACTTGCTGACTGTTCATCGTTGTTAATGCAAGGATGACATCATCATAGGTTTTCTCAATTGAATAGAGAAAAGACCCCCCAACTTGTGCAGGTAAGATCGGCAATTCTTCTGGATTATCACCTTCCAGCATCTGAGAAATTAAACTAGCTTCTACTGGATCAAATTGCGGTACATTTTGAATCCGTGGCAACTTCATCCGAACCATCTGTGTGTGATTCAACTTAGTCATGACTTTGGACCAGTTCTTTGGATTCAGAGCAAAGTAAGCGACTGTCTTACTGCCTTGTTCAAATGCTTGTATTTGCGGTGCATAGGTATATTCATTACTAAGTAAGTCAGTAACACCTACTCCCTTTTTGCCGTACACACGGGCATAGGCATCACCAAAGGAAATACCTTCCGAACATAGCTTCGTGATGTATTTATTTATGACAGTTTCTATAGGCTTTATACGCTTTTGTAGTTTTTCTAATTGCGCTTTTTCAGTTTTGCCTAATTCGCCACGCAATCGCTCTGTTGGCGTAATAAAGATTTGTTGGCCCGTATGTGTATCACCTCCAAGTGCAGCCATGACATGAATACCAATGCCCTCAGCTACGGGAGCGAACTTTAGCATTTGCTCCCACTTGGTCAGAATTTCTTTACGTGTTCTTTTCTTGTTTTCCTGTGTTGTATGTGTCCCAAGCGAAAAAGGCGCAACGGAATCATACATTTGCGCCATGACTTCTTGGTTAGCATCAACCACTTGCTGAGGGATGCTATTCGCATTTGTTCCCAACAACAAAGAAAGGATGTCTGAAGCAGCCATAATTAAGCCAAAATTTAAGAATTAACGTAATTTTGGCTAAGTTAATTGGCTTGAATGGTTGGTCGTTCCAATAACAAAATTAAGGTACGGTCGGCACTACAGGGGGAATAATTTCAGGCAAATTAATTGCTGGAATATTCACAGAACAATTAGTAATTGAATTCATTTTATTCATGATAGTGGCTTGCAATTGCTGAATTTTAGCTATTAATTGAGTGATTTGCGCTGCACATTTTAAATATGGCTGGTACATTGGTGACAAAACCAATTCAATATATTTTTGAATCCACGTAATAACTTTTGCAAGATTGTTCGGGATTTCTAATAATTCCTGAATCGCCCCAACTATTTCTAATTCATCGGTCAAGGCTTGCAATTGATCACCTAAAGCATTCATCACGGTATCCACCGCCTTTTGAAGATCTTCGCAAGTCTGCACAGCATTGATATGATCTTCTAATGATTGAAGATATTGAACATTTAATTCACTCATACATCACCTTTAAATTTTTATGAAATTTGAATCACAATGCCATCTGCTATGGTTAGCGTTTTCCCAAATACATTTGAAAATACGCCTGTTGCACCAGAACCAACGATGACGTTTCCAGTGACTTGCTCGTTGCCAGTAATCTTCGTTTCACCTTTTAACTCAATAGAAGGCGCTTCAATCGTTGCCTTGCTACGTGCTAAAAGCTCGATATTCTCTTGTCGTATACGGCGTGTATCGACCACCGCACCTTTGCTATGACTGCTATAGAATGCGATGACAGGACGCGATTGCTCATTATTTTCAAAGAAGATATAGACATCCTCTCCCTCTAAAATTTCGCGCTCAGTATCTTTATCGCTATCTCCAACAGGATAAGCAAAAGTTGCTGTTAAGCCCGTACTTGCTCCATCGGTAAGACCGGGTATGTGAATCTTTGCAGTTCTGTTTTGCGCATCGTAACTGAGGATTTTTGCTTTTTTAAAACCATTCATCACTGCACCTATAAACTTGCTAACCAAAGCTTTGAGGTTGAACCAACATTGCCACCAATAGCACCTGTTTCTACTTCATGAGCTGCTGTCAAAATCACATATTTCTTATGTTCTACTTCGACTATATCGCCAGCGTTTACTTCAAGACTTAACGAACGATGAACCACGCCACGCGGAATTAGTACCTTTTCAAGATTCTTTAACTGTCGTGCATCAAGACCCGCTTTTTGAACAACTGATTGTCCTTTTGTCGTCGTATCGTCCCCAATAACCGTCGAACCATCTTGATCAACTGAGACATAAGAGGATTTTTGAAATTTCTCAATTTGATCGCTGTTAAACCATTGGATTTCACTAGGATCTAATTTCAGAACGGCTTCTTGTTTAAAAAGCGCATCGAGTTTTAAAATACAAATCTTTGTTTCTTTGAAACAAATCACCGCTGCTTCTTGTTGTAAATAAAGTGCTATACGCTCTGAAATCAAGGTACCGTTGAGACAAATAAATTCAGGTAAAGGTATATCATCACCCAAGCGAATATTAGAGGCACCACATGCTCGATATGCAGCATTAAAAGAAGTCTGCTCCAAAATCACAGCCTTTTTTGTCTGCTCTAATATCTTTTTGCAGCCTTTGAACACGGCGATACATGAAATAGCCCCGATTCGGGAATTGTCTTTAATCGTTTGCGATTTAACAGGATGTGAGTAAACGATCTCAAATGGATATGGAATATCATTCACGATGATTTCAGCCCCATCCACCAATTGATCATTAAGCTCTTTTGTATATTTGACTGAAAACTCGATACTGACAGGCACAGGAACAAGATCCGTTCTTAATGTTGCAATCATCAACTCAGACGCAGAAATGATTTTATTAGTTGCCAATATCGCAATTCGCATCAATTGCCCCCTAAAGTTTTAAAACTAAAAGGAGGTTGCACAAAAGCATTTTTAGGCATTAACTCTTTGGCTTGATTAAATGCTTGTTCAGCTTCACTCACTGACATGCCAAAGCCGTCACCGCCCATACTTCTTGAAGCTTCGACAAGTTGCGCTTGAATCAAGTCACAGTTTGCACTTAGACATGGTTCAATAATGACCCACTCAAAACCTTCAAGAACAATGTTTTTATCAACCGTGATAATACTTGTTGAGCCACGATGACATCTTAGAGTCGCACAACCAGCATAACGCTTGGTTTCTTCAATCAAAGCATTCGTGACATCTTCAACAAGAAGTGAATAACCTTTCATCTGTAATTTTTGATAAAAAGTCGTTGCTAGTGCTTCGATAGAACCAGCAATCACTTTTGGACATAGAGAGCCATCATCAGGTAACAATTGCATAGCAGTTACCCAAATAAAGAACCAATTTGTCGTGCTACACCAGTCGCTGAACGAGCTAAGTTTGTTGCTGACTGTGCAGCGTTTACGACATTCTGAACACGGTTAATTAGACCTTCGATACCAGCGACTCCACGCTGACCAGGTAATACTGTGCCATTACTCCCAATTTTTGCGAAGCCACCAAAGAAATTGAAATCTATCGGACATGAAACGGTCATTACTTGAGATCGGCTATCTGTATCGAATTCAGCCATTTCAAATCGAATTGCACAACTTTCTAAAGCATAGGCATGGGTGAAACTAGCGACATGCCCATCATAGTAATCGCAATCAATAATTCCCTTATTTGCGACAATATATTCAGCAAAAAGTTGATCATGCCCTGCTTCAGTCACCAGTAATTGTAAGTTCCCTGTGTAATGTGTTTTAGGAGGTCCAGCCACAATTCCCGTATAGCCACCCGGATATTGGACTTCCGCTGGATCTTCATTACTAATAATTGGACGTGGACAGCTTTTAATTAGAAAGCGGTAATCTTCCAAACCACGGGGAACTAACATGCCTTGGCATGACAAAATTGGCGAACCTAGTTGCTGAATTGCTATCGAATCTGCCTTCATCTGATTTAAAAGCATTGGATTGACTTGACGCATCGTTATTCTCAAATCTTATTGGATATAAGTATTTTGATCACTTGAACCAAGACTAATTCCTCATTGTTCCAAATAGAAAAAAGGCTGCATATTCGCAGCCTTTTTTAATCTATATCGTATTGGTTATTTATATAAACCAATCTTTTTACCTTTGAGTAGCGACTTTATACGTTTACGCAATGAATTAGCTGAACGCGCTTTTAAACTCGCTTTCTTTAGTCCAGCTTTTTGGTCACTTGAAAGACGGATACGTTGACCTGGTAAACGCTTATTCACGATCTTTTTAACACCGTTACGAATCGCTGCAATTGCCTTGTATCGTACTTTACGGCCACCTACACTTTTCGTCGTCATCTGCCCACGAGAAAGCTTTTTCTTACCACTAACCGAGTCAAATCCTTCTTCTTCATCTGGTTCACCATAGATAAACTCACGTACTAATTCATCTAATGGATCACCCTCATCAGGCATATTGGCAATTACTGTACTTGCAGCTGCTTCAATTGCAGCATCAGCAGCTTCAATATTATCGCTAAAGATTTCAGCAATCACTGAGTCATCAACACCGAAACTTGAAAGTGCATCATCGATAGAAGCAACTAATGCATTTTCCAACGTACCATTTTCATCATCTGCACCATCTAAGGCATCCAGAATAAGAAAATCAAGACGGTCAGTCGGCAATTCATTGTCATCTAAAGTGTTGTCTATAACCGCATCAACTAGATCAGATACGGTATTCAAAGCCATTTCTCGAACGTGCTCAATAAATGAAAGTTCTTCACGAATTGAACTAGTCAATGTATTCACGCTACTTGTAATTCCAGCTGCAGCAGAATCAAATTCACGTAATACATTTTGTTGTGGTTTTTGGTTAAACGGATTTTTTGCGCCAAACATTGTTATCACCTATTTATTTAACTAATACATCTTCATCAAAGATCACAGCACGGGTCGCACCTTCTGGACGGCGTGCCAAATACAAACGAACCCGTTCAAATGGATAATCTTGATCTGGAATTAAGCTGAATGCGAAAGGTTTACCATTCAAATCTTCAGCAGGTTTTAACCAGCCCGAAGTCGCAGCGTCAGACAAGTATTTGTCTATTTCCTTACTCGCTTTTTCTAAATAATCTTCAGTTGGTTTCAACATATGATTTTTTAGAATATCGACTACATCATTTTTGGTGCGCATAGCAATTTCAGCAGCATTCACCAAGCGCAATGCACTATTTTTACTTTGACGCTGAGTAAGAACATCACTTAAGACATACATGACACGTTCAAACTTAATTGGACGAACGACATTCACTTTTGCTTGAGCAAGCATTTCTAATGTTGGTTCATCGAGTACAACATCTGGACGAAGCTCTAAAGCCTTTTTCTTAAATGGATAGTCTTTCCAAGCGACAGCATAATGAATAGGTGCAAAACCTTGAGCATTCGTTCGAGCATTACGCAGTAGCTTGTCACCAATGTATTGACCAATGAATCGAGCTGGAATTTTACGCCCCCGTAATGAGATAGCATCTCGTGGACGGCATATATTCGGCGACCAAATCAATTGAACTTGATGTGTTTGAGCATCCAAACTTTCAGCAAATTGAGCGACTTGTTCCACTGTCATAGTTGAGTCAACCTCAACATCGAGTGGAATATTTAATTTTTCTGCCACACGCAATAAGGCCACGTAGACATCAATTTCAATAACAGTTGGTAATACCAAATAAGCTGGCTTATCCACTAAATTGGTAATCAGTGTATAAGTTTGATCAGCGTTAAAAGTGTCAGGTTCTTCATCTGGTAACGATAGAGTTTCAGTCTTTCGCCCTAAACTATTCACTGGATTGAATGCACTACTCAATAAAATTGCACTTAAAGCATCATTGATATGCAATTCAAATCGTTCAAATTCTTCAGTAGCATCTGCAACCGCAATAATCGTTGCTGGATTTTCAGGATCTCCATCAACGATACCCTGAATTTTAATCACTTCATCACCAGTGGTTGAATCGATGATTCGCAAACGCATGGTGATGTCTAATAGTGAAGTCGGCGTAGTGACTTTACTAAAAAATGCGACTTCAATATCTGTATCTTTTAGATAACTATAGGTATCAAAAAACAAGCTTAATACCGCAGCGCCATTGCCACCCAGTATCAAAGCTCCATTACTGGTTAATTTTAAATTTGTCATAATGGCTCCATTAACCTGGCATATCTAAAGTTGGCCCGACACGTAAAACTTGGACACTAGGTACACCTGTGTCTAAGCAATCCTGTACAGCTTGATAATCAATATTTGTTGGCTCATAGCCCAATTGACCACGAATATTGCCTTGATGAATGGTCATTGGCTTATCCACTCGACCACGCTTAAATCGACCAACAATTAAGGCTGAAGTTAGTCCTTCTTTAGTTTGTGTTTCGGTCTTGTCTACTGTGCCTTGGCTTTGTATGCCAACAGCCTCACCTAAGATCTTTGTTGTGTTCACTTTGTTTGCCTTTGGCTAAACGTTTTAGTTATTTTGCGCTTTACCAAAATTCATATTTTTGAATGTTCCAATAAAAAAACTCTGCATAAGCAGAGTTTTTTTAATTCATCGTTATACTGGTGCCTGTTGATTATTTTTTTCAATTAAAAACGGCACATCGAAAACTGAATCACTACTTTCGAATTCAACTTCAAGCCATATTCGTTTATATAAAATACCATTGCTATCAACAAATAAGGTTCCTAATACTTGTTGATTGCTGTTATCTCTTACAGTAATTTCAACCTGAGTTTCTGTAACTAACGTCATAGAAATTTGATATTCATCAGGAAGTGACGACGTATCAATAATTTCTTGTGGAGGACCTCTAAATTTAAATAATTGAATAACCTGTTGCTCAGGACGCTCGAATAAAGCAGCAGAATATTCACTCCAAGCTCCATAACGTACACCGCTGTCAATTACGGCGATTAAACTCTTACAAGTGGATGGTTTGATAATGAAAAGATGTTCATCCCCTACGTTTATATCCTTTTCAGCAAAAAAAGCTGGTCTTGATTGAGGTGGTTCAAAATTATCATTCTCAATTATTCCACCTGTGTACGACAAAATACCATTTGAAATCGCGCAGTTGGTCAATATCCATTGAGCATTTTGCTCATTCACAATAACGTCTGTGCTCGTAACTGCTTCTTGTTGTTTAAGTTCATTGAGCTGGACAATATTGTTTTGAATTTGCTGAAATGCAACTTCTCCATGCACCCGAACAATCGTTTCTGTTTGAATCTGTAAACCAGTCAACGGCTCAACGATTTTGAAGCTGGTATTGTTATTGATTGTGACATCTCGAATTGTAGGCTGATCACCTAACGCATCAAGAAGCGGATTTGTTCCATTGAACTCAGTCATTGCTTAAAACCTCTAAGTTTTTGCCAAGGTCTTTAAATTGCTTAATGTTATTAAGCACACCCTGCTTTACCATTAAATTTGCACAGGCAATTTGAACCGTCTGACCTGCATTAATTGATGTCTTTGTAAGCGGTTCATAAACCGATTTGACACCACTGTTTTTTACTTCGACAACCAAACCTTTAGGTTCCGTTAATTCTGGAGTGGCTGCTTTTTCTACAACGATATTTTCGTTGTTAGGCTTTGGATCAGATTCAGTAGACGGCGTAGCATCTTTATTAGGAGCTTGATTTAATTCGAAAGCATTTGCGTCTGAACTTTCACCAGCTTCTTTTTTTTGCTCTACTTGCTGAATTTCAGCCTGTGAAGATGATGTTTCTGCTTTTGCAGCTTCACCATTGGAATTTGTGTCATCCGTTTTAGCTGCATTGTCTTTCACATCAATATCAACGCCTTTTGGAGTATTTTCTCCATTAGATATATCTTGATTGGCAACCTGTTGAACTGGTTCAACTGCTTTTGGTTTTTGACTACGTTGTTTTGGTTTTACTTCATTTACATCAGCCATCGTATTTCACCATTTTGTTATAAATTAGATAGAAATGACAAAGGCGCACTTAAGCGCCTTTGTCATATACGATTAACTTTTTAATCGTGGCATATTGATTGCTTTGAGTAATGCAAACTGATCTGCATAACGGTCGAGTGGATTTAATTCAGCAGCTTGAGAACCGATCAAAGCAAGTAAGCTTTCACGCGGATCAGGCGTTGCTTCACTCACGGTTAATGGCATTTCAATAAAGCCGACAAGTGGATTGCGAACAGGTTCACTGCCACGACCAACCAACTCCATTTCGAATGCTTGATCAGATTCAACCAATACACCAGCAGAGGTCGGCAAATGATAAACGTTGGTACCATCAGCTAAAGTACCAATACGCACGATTTGACCATGCCCAGCCGTGGCACCTGTTTTGACTGGCATTTTGTCAGCCGATAATTGAGCAAAGAACACTTTTGCACTATCACCGACGTACAAATCAAAGCCTACGGTTGCACCACCTGAATCTTGTACAATTCCAATTTTTGCAGCTTCAATATACTTCATTAGCTCGCCAAACAAGTCACCCGAAGTGTTATATGCAGCAGCTAAATTACCAGCAACACCACGGCTTGCGTCAAATGTGAACTCACGATCATTGTATTGCGCACGTTCTTTGCCTTCGCCAAGTAGTCGCACAGTTTGCTCAAGATAAATTTTGCCTTGCATTAATGATAATGCGGTTCCAACAAAGCCGATATTCAACTCATTAGTGATCTGATTCACTAATAATTTTGATGCACGGATTTGAGTGACAATTGGTGAACTCACCATCGTTTCATATTCAGGCGAAATACTGATACCAACGGGATCAAGCTTAAACTTATTATTTACGTCTTTCGCTTCATAATCCGCGACCAAGAACACTTCTGCTTTTACATCATTCGGCAATACTTGGTTGAAGGTTACTGAGATTGTGCTGTCATCCAAGTTGATTGTGCTTGCAGCCACGCTATATTCATTACCTGCGATTTTTGCTGATTTCTCAGCAATTGCAGAAATTTGACCGGCCAATTTCGACTTACTGCGGTTACGTGTGTGCGCAACTTCTTTACCATTGATGCGAATCGAGATATTGCCACTGATAAATGGTAATAATGGTGCATTTACGTCTGGTGTTTTATCTGCATAATTCGCATATTTTGTGCGTGCAGTTGTTGAATAAGTTGTACCTGCACCACCATTATCCAACACAAAACGGAAACGACCTTCAGAGTATGGTTTAGATGCATTTACACCATCCAAATACTCACCTTTTGCCATCGCACCAAATGCGCGATCAGTTGTAAATCGCGCTGCAACAATCGGTACTTCATTCGAACCATTGCTATTCGGAATATAGGCAATAATTGGAGAAGCATATGCAATTAACGTTGCAATCGTTGCAACGGTCATAGCTGGCACAATACTGACAGACTCATGATGTGTATTACTTACATCATCGAATCCTGATTCTAATTGTTCAAGATTTTGTTTATGTGTACCAGTAAAACCGCTTACTTTTTTTGCCATGCATAAACCAGCATCTAAAGCAGTGGCCAACACGGATGCATGTGGTAAATCACCACCATGACAATATTGATATTGTGAAATACCACATTTAATCGCATTATCAACATCTGCTGCACTATCAAAGCCAACAATATTTAAAATTTCATTTAATGCAGTTGGTCGTGTCTCAGCCATATGATTCACACTGTCAAAACCAGCTTCACCATTTTTATAAAAATAGTTTTGGCATTGTGCAGTTGCTGCTAATTGCGCTTGATAAAGTGCATTTTGAGGATCAGATAAAACTGACATTTTTTTCACCTTTGAAATAGGTTTTTGAAAATTGATAACCTAATTTCGCATGTTGAAAAACGTTGATTCTATGGAGTTCCAATAGCAAATAATGAACTGAGAGAATTTTAAATAATAAAAAAGCCCATCAATGTTGATGAGCTCTTATAACAAAATTGATATTAACCAGAAACGCCACTTGAAACATAGATTTCCACATCTGTACCAGCAGTGACGACATAACGCAACTTTTCCCAAGCATGTTGTCGAAATGGTTCTGTGTCGGGAACACCTGCGGTTATTGTCACAATAGGCGACCAGTGTTCCTCATTATCAATATCAGGATTAGGATGATTACTTCCAAAGAAATCAACCACTGCACCAGCACCAATCACCTGGTAATTAAAAATGGCAGAAGTACATTGCCCAACCATTCCTTTGGTACCTGTACTTTTGTCTGTTTCTTTGAATACTAAAAAAGTCATTATTTAATTCCTCGCATCTACTTCACTTTGAATCGGGTCAATTCCCAACTCATCACGGCGGTTTAAAACATACTTTTTACCAAAGTCTGACATCAAGGTTTGCCCAGTGATTCCAACGATTTCAAACCATACAATGAATCCTTCATAGATCATCAAAGCCAGCAAATCACCCTCTTGAAATTGGGTATCTGGTATCTCATTAATCTGGTCGGTCAAAGTTTCTAAATCAGCATTGTAAGCAGCAATTTGAACAATTAAGGTCAAATCGCTTGGGTTATTCATACTGTTATTTTTATGAATCATGCCCCCATTAAACTTGTCTGCTAAAACGTAGGCAAAACCTAAATGATCATATTCATAGTTGGGTTCATCTTGGATTGATAAGGCATTCGCTTCGAATGAAAGCGGATCTACAGGTAGACCAGCATCTGCTGGATTGCTATACACAATTCGCTTACGCCATACTTGGCTTGGGATACTTCCTAGCGTATTCATAACGACACGTCTTGCAGCTAAATGACGGCCATTTGCTACTCGATTGACTGCACTATTTAGCATTTAGACCTCGCATATAAATATCAAAATCAGCTTGAGTAATTTCATTTCTTACCCATAAATCTGCCATTCGTTTGGCTTGAGTCCGTTTATCTTTACTTAGTGTTTGCAGCACCGCTTCTAATTGAGCTTGTACTGCTAATTTATGCATCTTATTTTCTAAAGCTTTTATTTCTTTCAATTGCTTAGCAAAGTGCTTTTTAGCGACTTTTTCAGCTCGTCGCATCATTTCCTGTTCGGCTTTTTGAATATTACTAACAATTGGTTTTGTAGTTCCCGTTTCTAAATCTGCTAATTGCTTATTAAGTTGTTCATTGATCTGCGCATCAGTCTGTTTATAGCGTGCGCCGACTTGCTTCTTACGGTCTGCTTCTACTTGTTTTTTTAGATATTGAATACCAGCTGGTGAAATGATCCATTGTGCTACTTGCAAAACATGCTTACATGCAACACCAGATAAATGCGGATTACGAACTTTAGGAAAACCACCCTCTTGGCGACCGAGTCCATAACCGCCAATCGTTGCCATATAGCGAAACCAGAATGTGTGCCGTTCGCAATCACACTCAAATTTGATCTTTCCATTTGCAATTCGATTTTTTACCGTATTAACAGCTTCTTTTTTAATATCAAAAACAACTGAACCAAAGTTAGCAAACTCAACTTCGACATGATGGTTTTGTACTTTACTTTCTGGACCTGCATTCGTAAGAAAATGAACTAAACCGCTTTTACGACTAAGAGGTACAGACATATAAATTTGCTGATTAGCACGATCAATATCATCTTGCAGACTTAAATTAATAATGTTTTGGACCGTAATACCCTTTTTATATTGATCTTTGAGCAAAAGGATATTGTCTTGAAACGCTAAAATGTCATCACGAGTTATTCGTCTTGGTGGTTCTCCCTTTTGCTGTCCTAGCGTTGTGTATAAAACTTTTTCAACATCATAATCGACACCTTGAGCAATATCTTCAGGACGTAAGAACATAGGACGTGGGATTTTACGTCCACGATCATCATATTCAATTTCACGTTCTGCTAATGCCCTTTGTTGATTGTCAGCACTTCTACGTCCTTGCAACTCTCTACGCAATTTGCCGTTTTTAAGTGCTTCTTGCATTTGATTATATGCATTTTGAAATGCTTCGTTATTCGACATACTGACACCTACATCATCTGGTATTCACGGCGTAAGCGCATTACGTCAGAGATTAAAGGTACTGCAATTCGTTTTTCAGGTAACTTTTCCCAAATTCCAGACACACCACAAGCGACCTGAATCACATCTGTGTGATTACGTGAACCATAAATCCTGAAGCTCAATAATGTTGGATCTTGTGCTTCATCTGATTTGACATCCCATACAATAAGACTATTCAGCTTTCCCTGCTGAATGTTCTTATTGATTAGGTCTCTGATCGCATTTCTATACTCATTAATCATTGTAGATTACCTGTAATACACGTAATTAAATGAGTTCAGGCTATTCGTAGCCACATACCTACAATTTTAGAAGGTTGAACGTTATTGTGAGGCTCACTGCCACCGGCATTTTTAATTGTCATTTTCGAAAATTGCTCAGTTGTTATATCGCTTGTTTGGATATAGGTATGATTATAACTAGGTGATGCTTGACCAGCTGGATTTGTTCCTGCCAATCCATCACCATCAGAAGCGACAATATCCGCCATAGAAGCAGTTAATTTGTTATAAGGCGAATTTGCCTCAATGTGATTATGTCCAGGCATTTCTGGAATTGATAATGTGTGGTTATTTTCCCCAAAAACATTTCCAATTTGTTTTGTCCATATAGGGTCATCTTGTTTAGTTGATTTACCGACTAAGGTTAAACCTTCTGCAAAACGAATCCAATCACCATATTTTTTGTGCGCTTTAACTTCAGCACTATTTGCAAAATCTAGGGTTGTTACGTAAATATCCCCAATTTTAATATCTTCTACAATTCTATTTTCTAATACTTCTATACGGTCTAATGCATTCTTTAATGCTGAAATAAGAGCATATTGAGGATGTGGATTATTATGTTCTAAATGCTGATTCATTAAGGCGACCATGATCGGCGTAGATGGATCAATACTTATCTTTAAATTTGAAATATCAATATTCGTTAGTAACATTCCAAGTGAAATTATTGAAACAATATTGGCAATTAATCGAATTAAAGGCGTATTTAAGGTTGTTGCTGCAATTGCAAATAAAACACCCTGATCTGTG
Source organism: Acinetobacter sp. WCHA39 (assembly GCF_002165385.1). Lineage (NCBI taxonomy): Bacteria > Pseudomonadati > Pseudomonadota > Gammaproteobacteria > Moraxellales > Moraxellaceae > Acinetobacter > Acinetobacter sp. WCHA39. Next base: position 63,190 of record NZ_NHRP01000011.1, on the reverse strand, counting down.
ATTAGTCCTATTTCATAACCATCTGCTGTTTGAGAGGGTTCTATATTTGCAATAAATCTTAAAGTTTGAGAATTAGGCTCTACACTTCCTCCATTTAAAGGATAGCGCTCAATTTCAGATACAAGTGCCGTATTGGTTAATGACATAGGATTTGAAGGATCATACTTTCCTGAACCAACAGCGATATGCGTCAATGAAACATTTAAGCCCAAACTTGCAGCATTGAGCGCTGCGTTTCGTCCTGCACTGGTTAAATAAAACTGAATAGCCATAGATCACCTATTTATCACTATGGCTATTTTGGGATTATTGAATAGTTGCTTAAGCGGTTAGTTCCAAATCACTCATTCATGAAATAGGATGCAAAAACACTACTTAAATTTAATGGCTGTAAATTTTCTAGTCTCATTTCGTCTCGACTTGGAATTTTATATTGCCCTGAATCATTTATGCGGTGTGGAATATTCACGGCTTCTTTTAAATATCGTGATTGCTTCTTATTTGTGCTAAACCTAAATTTACCTTTTTCAATCGCTGTCTGAAATTTGTTAAAGGCAAATGCTCGTTTATTAAAATACTTTTCACGATTTCTTTGCTTAAAACAAGGTCCACCCCAAAGCATAAGTTTAAAATAAATTTTATTTTCTTCTAGCAATTTTTTTAATAATTCACCCTTACCAGAACAGTTAAGGAGAATATTCATTGTAGGGTGCTGTTCTAATAAATTCTTTATAATTAAAAACATCGAGTTGAGGGAAAAATCCTTATAAAATGGAATATCAATTACTTCAACGCAATCTCTTTTATCAACTAAAGATAGCGCCATGACTGCTCTTTCACCTGGAAAGTCTTGAATAGATAAAACCAATTGCCCACTATCAACTGGTGATTGATTTAACTTTATCGAACGTAAAGCATTTTCAAAGTTTATTGAATATTTATAAAAGCTAGATTTCCTATAATATTCGCCATCTATCACACATGACTTTAAGCCAATTTTCATAGCAAACTGATCTTGTTTACTCCAAACATAATTAGGATCTTCAGCTGAGCTAAACGTAAATTGCTTCCAATTTTCATGGTTAGTAAATTGATGAAATTGACCAGTATTTAAAATATCTGTATCCATCTTTTGAGAGAATATACATCGGTTTTCAGGTTGTGCCATATTAGACAAACCTACAGACAACCATTCATATTCGATATTTTCTGCATCAAAAGCAATAAATAAATAATTGTGATTCAATATCCCTGCAATACTTATAGGTCCAACACTGGAAGTATCTTTAATAATTTTAATGTAAGTAAAATATTCATACTTTTTGATGCTAAACATCTTTTGATTTTTCGTTATATATTTTGATAAATAGGATAATTTGTTTAAATCTAAGCGTTTTATAAATTTCTCTATAACACTATAAATCACAGCGTGAGAGTTATGGTCACTTGGTGTCATAATGATAGTTGCTGAATCTTTTATAAACAGCAAATTATGAAGTGCAATTACCGCATAAGCTTCTATCATGCTGTCATTACATCCCCAACCATATTTAACTGAAATACGACTCCCCATAACTTCACTGTTTTCGAATAATAGTGCTTGTTGCCAAGTTGGTTGAAATCTAAAGGCATCAATAGAAAATTTTAAAATATCATTTTGATAAATTTGAAAATCTTTTATCCATTGTGGGTCATTATACAAAGACATAATTCAAGCCTATAGCTAAATAGAATTTGAATGTTATGACCTAATAGTGTGTATTCTGCTTCCATGTTCCAATCATGACTGATCAAGTGTTTTAGCTGCCTCTTTAAGCTGATCAAACCTAGATTTACGCTCTGCCCGTTCCTGTGCTTCAGGACTATTATCTGCAATAACGACATTCTCATATGCTTCTGTATAGAACACATTTTCTAAAAATAAGAATGCAAAAACGTCACCTAAATCGGGGGACTTAATCCCTTGGCGTTTCATCTCATCTTTGCTCAAAATTTTGTATCGGCTATGCTCATCAAATGTGTATGGTATCTTGATTATTTGGTCTTGAATTTTGACTAAATACTTCTTAGTTTTAACTTTGAAACGGCCAGATTCAATTGCTCGTTTTAAACAGACGTAAGCCAAGGCACGTTTATTCACATACTCTTTTCGATTGTCATTATTGAAGCAAGCACCGCCCCAATATACAGGCATGTACCAAATACCATGCTTCTTAAGCAGTTGTCCTAAACCTTTACCAGCGCCATTATCATCAACAACCAAAGTTGCATTTGGATATTTCAAAATGCATTCATTAATCTTGGCAAGAAGTTCAACGACATCGTCTTTATTTTTGCATAAAGGAATATCCATAACTTCAACACGGCGCGCTCGATCTCCCCATTGAGCCTCACCCCAAACTTTAGACACGGCTATAACAGAATCATCTCGACCAACACCACCGCCAACGTCGACCGTAATCACATAACCAAAAACGTGTTCTTCGAAAATAGATGCACCGACATACATTTCTTCGGATTGTCGTTTCGTGATTAAGAACTCATCTGCTCTATCAGGGAATTGTCCTAAAACACGGATTTGGTATTGTGGATCATCACGACTACCGTATTTTTGACGTTGTTCTTCTAATGATTGCTTACTTACGAGTGGCGATTCTTCACCATTGAATGTTAGAGCTATCCAAATGCCACCTGCTCTATGGCTTAATTTATGATGAGTCTCATAGAATAAACCTGCGTTACGTGTCGGCTGTGAAGTTAAAACAGCTCTGTTATCCTCATGCGTCAATGCGCCAAGGACAACATCCATAACCTCATCAGGAATACCACTTGCCTCATCACCCCAAAGTAAGTAGTTATCTGCATGGTTCCCTGCCAAATTTGTTGGCTGGTGCTTTGGTGCAGTTTTGGCAAAGACGTACCACTTTTCTTTATAGCCTTTGATATAGACTAATTCAGACTGATAACCGACATAATCTGCAAGCCAACCAAGTGGACCAGCCTTAAGCCGTGACAGGTTAATACTGATTTCTTTCCAGACTTGTTTCTTTAACTGTCCGATTTGCGGAGCAGTAAACATCGTAATGGATTCATCAAAAAACAATAAATGCCACAGAGCAACGATACCAGCCGATGCAGTCTTACCCGTGTTATGGTGAACCATGCCATCAGCGGTTAGGAAAGTTGCATCACCATCGAGGACAAAGCCGTAATAGTCACCCTCACCCAAGGCTGTGACATTATTAATTTTTACAGGCTGGAATTTTCTATGTTTTAGTTCGTATGCAGCAAATTGGCGCTTTGTTTCTTCAGGCCATTCAAGGTATTTCGATACCAGGACTTCAATTGTATCGCCAGCTTTCCAACCGTTTTTTGTTTCGAGTGAGACTAAACAAAGAATATGAGATTTGTTATAGACATGCTTTGAACCATTTTCATATTCAAATTGATAAAGCTCTTGGTATCCCTGAACAACTTTAATGACCTCCCGTGGTGAGAAGCCATCCGTGCCCATAACCGCATCATTTATTGTTATTTTTTCGACACGTTTCCACTTACCATTGGCTAAACGTATTTTTGTGCCTTTACCAAAGCAACCATGGCCCGATGCAACCGATGTACGGCTACCATCAAACTGGATTGATTCAAATAGAAGTTCTTGCTGCCAAGTCGGTGTAACACCTAAAGCCTCTACTGCAAAGGCATAAATGTCATAACGATATCGTGCGCAAAGTTCCCACCATTCGGGGATGTCTTTAAGTGGTTTTAGAGCCATACATCACCGCTTTAAATACTAAACGGCAACATGGTTCTATCGATGTATTCTTCTTTGACTTCCTCTTTTGATGTGACTGCATGAGAAATAGCGATTTTATGGCTTGCCCATATAGAAATAAGCGCAGCGATATGGCCGTTATCTAATGAGCTGCTATCGAACTCTTGCTGTAATCCATTTTTATCAATCTTACGGACCTGCAAGATATTCATCGGGTTGTAACGCTCTAATGACTTTTCAAACTCAACCAAACCAGCTCTAAAGCTTGCTTGATAGACCTTGATCACTTCATCTAAATGCTGCTGTGCATCAAATTTTAATTGCCAATTTTGGACTAAATTCGGTGAATCCGTCACTACAATCGTGTCGGCTTGCTGATCTGGACGTACAGGTAAAGCCGTGAAAATATCTGTTTTTTGGACAAGGATTTGACCAGAATCTGCAAAACAAAGACTGATCAATCGTATTTCATCATTAGAGAATCCAGTTACACGCGCATCAATCTTAATAATTTCAGTCATCGATACGCTCCACTGTAATATCGCCAGTTTCACGATCTGCTAAAACACGGGTATGGCCATCACTTGAGAATTGATCAGCCTGAATGACAACTAGATCCTGAATTGGCTTATCAACTACTGAACCGTCCGGATTGTAGCCGTTGTCCGTCGTATTATCGTTAGGACCACCAAGTCCAATAATTTGTGGTGCATAGCCGACTAATTGAGCATCAATCGTGAAGATAGACAGGTTAATTGCTTCACTAGGCACAGGCGAAGGAAACAATTGATTCTCAACTATGGTAAATGTGCTTTTTTCAATATGATTCATGCCCATATCAAAAGGTACTTGGAAACGGCGTTTACCCTCATCTTGGACATAAGTACAAAACTGGTCGCATACTGAACGAGCATCGTGCGCATTGGTTGCGTAGAAAGCTAATTGTGCTCTAACCGTTTTGGCGATGAGTCGGATTTTCACTTGCTTATCGCCTATCACAATAGGCACAAAATAAGGCATCGGTAAAAGCTGCATCGTATCAGGCGGTTGATCTAACATCGCTGTAGCAGTCAACATGATTGGCATGAATGCCGTTGCACCACCTGTTACATCAGCATTTTGGCTTTTACGATATTCTGCCAGCATTGCTTCTGAGTCATCCATCATACGAGAAGGACAACTTTTTATTGCTGTTCGAATATCTCGCTTTTTCCATTCTTCTGTCTGAATGGTTTCAGGCATATACCATGCACGAAAATCGACTAGGAGTTTGTACCAACCATCCTGAATGCATTTAAGCGAATCTTTAGGTAAAGACATAAGTGCTTACCCTCCAAATCCAAACATGCTCTTAAAAATGCGTGGTTTTGCTTTGTTATTTTTTGGTGTTTCACCACTAATACGCATTCGCGCTAAATCACTTGCTGTAAGACGTTCTTCAGCTTCAGCGCAAACAGAATCAAATGATCGTACCTCACCAACTAAGCCAGAACATAAATCTTGTTTCCGTTGATCTTGAATCGCTTGTCGTTTCTCTTTACGTGCAATTTGACCAGCTAATTCATCAATTTGGTCTAATGCTTGACCATTCATCTGTAAAAGCTGTAGTTGAGCATGAATATTGTCAAAGTCACGTACAATTTGCTGTTCTAGTAAATGAGCAATCATTGCCTCTGACGGCGAAAGTAAATTAACGTCCGTGGTGCTATCAAACGCTGCAATTAATCCATCCTGCTCAACTGGAATGGCTAAACCATCAAATAATTGACCATCACCCACATTGGTTGTGTAGTTCGGCTGTGTCACATAATCAAAGCCATAAAACCCCACAGGAATTAGACCTAATCCAGCTCGCTTATAGTTTTGTGCTGAACTAAACCCACCTACACGAGCCAAATATTGTTTCCGCGCATATTCCCCCGATTCGTTATCTAAGAACTCAGTAACATGGGTAACATTGCCGTCTTTATCGGCATGAGCTTCGATTGTTCTAAATGAGCGTTCTAAATAAACCACCTTGCCATCAATAATCACTGAATCAGGCGGATTCATCCCATAACGCTTACGGATTTCATGACCATTATAGCCGTACAAAGTCCCTGTTTTAACCATTTCTTGTACTTGTGGACTATTGATCTGTCTGATCATTTCATTCATATCAACATTGCTGCGGTCCTTCCCCAAATGACTGCGACCTCGCTCATGAAGATTGTATGTAATCCTTTTCGTTTTTCGACCTGTTTCAGACATGAAAAAGCCCCAATAGATTATGTATTAGGGCTATTTTTGCAGTCAGGTTAAGATCATTTTTCGTCTTGTTCCATTTCCAAGATCAAAACATTTTTCTAGAGTTTTCTTCTAAATGTACCTGTAACTTCAGACCTTTATTGATGATTAAATCTATAGACTGTAGATTCAAATATCTTAAATCATCACAAGTTTTTATTTTCACCTTACCATCTAAAAAGTTTATTTCAAGGCTTAAAATCGTTTCATCTGTAATTAATTCTTGGTACTCTAATTCAATTGTTGAAGCAACTCTTCTAGGTTCTTCAAATAAATAATGATTGAATAAGAAAAACCAAACAAAATTGATAGGACCACCGTAAGGAAATTCATTTAAATATTCAGTTAAGTAATTTAAATGTGCATTAATTTTACTTTTCAGAATTTTTAATTCTGAAACTGTCTTTTCATCAAACTCACTGTCATGCTCAACCTGCTCATATTTAACAATAAACTCTATCAAAAAATCATTTACTTTTGATACTTCGTCACTGATACTTTTTAGTGATCTCTGTTGTGTTTGAGTATGAACACGTTGAATAAAAACATAAAATGGGATAATTGCTAGTAAATAAGTAAGGTCTTTAAAATTAACTAATTTTTTAGAAAAAACAAAATTACTTAAATCTTCTGAGAAAAAATTAAAAATGCTAGCCCAAAGGCTAGCAATAATTAATAAAGTGATAGACATTCTTATGCTTCTTTTATATACAACTCAATTCGATCATTGATTACAGGACGTCGAGGACTTTTAATAATTAAAACTTTTTTCAGAAAGTCTTTACTGAATAAATTAGTTCTAACTAGCCCACCGAAAGCTTCTTCTAAAAAAGAGGATCCTGCCATTGTTACATCACTAAAATCAATAACTAAAGAGTCAGTTAGTCCTGAATTCTGAATTTCTTGAAGTCTCGGAATTAGAACTCGATTTCTAAAAGCTTCACCAGTATATTGACCATCTTTAAGATATCTTCCAGAAGGACGTGGATAAAAATCACTAGCAACGTATATCACATTTTCATTCATATTTCTCTCCTTAGGCTGCCTCGAGCATCGTATTACCCATAAGAGATTGATTAAGAGGTATATCCCAGTAAATTATTGTACCATTAATTGATTTATTAAATACTTGGTTATGATTTTTTTTTCCATTATCTGTCATGGTCCACAATCCTTTTCTGCTATAGACATAGAGTTCAGAACCGGTAACTTGTTTGCAGACTTCCATCATATTAGCAAATCCTTTACCTCTATGTTTTAGTTCTGTTGCTGTTTTTCTAAAACTACTAGCCAATTGTATTCTTTGTGCATCATTGATTCGTCCCCAATCAGATAAATCAAGCTTAAGTAGTTGAGACAAAACTACTTTACTTTTATCTTTAAGATTTCTTGGAACCGAAACAGGAATTGTTTTTCCCAAATCAGAAATTACTACACTACATTTCGTTTCATCAATTGCAACAAATGCCAACCATTCCTTATGGCTTTCATCAGAATCATAAGCATGATCTACAACATTATTAATAGCTTCCGAAATAGCTTCATTAATAATATAAAATTCTTCATTATCAGTACTAAAATGATCCATCAGAACTTTTTCAATAACTTCGTAACCATTTGTTAAATCACTATTTGTTCCTCTTGCAATACACCATTTATTAACTTTGGACTGATTGCAAAAATATTTTTTTAAACCTAACTTTCGGTGAACCCCTAATTTTGTCAGCATAGCTCTGACAACATTTTTTTTAGATGGCTTACCTTTCATTCTTACATTTTGATATTTGTTTAAATTATGCACGAATAGGCTTGTCGAACATGCATCAAGACTTGTTAATTTTGAGAAGTCCAAGTACAGCGGTTTTTGTTCTATATCCCATTTTTGAATAACATTAATATTTTCTAAAAGTTCCGTCCTATTTGCAGGTTTGTAAATTGCTAATTCACCTGTAAAATTTAAAATTCCTGAATATTTTTTCCATGCTTGCCTCTTAAATACTTTTTTCAAATTATTTAATTTTGTATTAAAACGCAAAGTTCTAAGATTAATTTTTTTCTGTAATTGAATTTTTTCTGTATCAATTTTTTTCATTTATAAAAACTCTAAAACTTAATATCACGTAAGATACTAATTTTTTTATTAAATTAAAAGTATATTTAAAGTCATAAATCAATTTTATATATTATTTTTTAAATGCTCAGAGCAGTTTGGCTCTGAGTCTAGTCAAATCGATTATTGGACCTGTTGTCCTTCAACACCACGCGCTTGACGTTCCGCTGTGCGTGCATCAAATGCAGCTAAAGCCGTTTGCATAGCAGCAATAGCTTGTTTGTTCTGGTCTGATGGGAATTTACTGTCTAGGTATTGAGTACGATGAATCAGGATCTTTAATAATGATTCATTGGTCGCGCCATTCACACCATCAATAAATGTTGGGCCATCTTGGAAATGGAGATGAATATCAAAAGGTTCGTTATAGTCAGTAGAGCTAGGATCGGCTGAAATTTTGTAATAGGTTGCTGGTTTATAGGCTGTTACGCCTTCTACCGTTTGACCAGCCATTAATTTTTCAAATTCTTCGTCGCCAATATCTTTATCTGCGAACCCTAAGAATTGCTCCACAAGAAGATCACCATCACTACCCACATCGGTTGTTAGTGCAATTTCTTCATTATTGTCTTGAGTCATGTATAAATCCTAACAATGGTTTATGTTGTTTCATCAAACAAATACATAAAACCATTGTTAGGTGTACTTAGTTTTCTTGAGTTCCAATTATCAAACGAGTATCAAATTGCTTTCTGGTTATGGGCAATTAATTTTGAGTTATCCCATCACTTTCATCATAAATCAGATAACTTTTGCCAATTACAGCTATGCTTAGGTCCGTATGACTTTCTAGGTCTGTTTCTAATCCGTTTGCGATAACTTTTACTACAATATTAGCTGGAACTAATCTTCTTAAAATTGGTGACAGTTCAATAATTTCAGAAAGCTCTATTGAATCATCAATTGATATTTGAATACGGCTAGTTAGAAAATGATCAGGTTTTTCTTCATCAGTTAAATATAAGGGATAACTATTAATTAAGTTAATAGGATGCCACATCCTTTTAATTTGCCACTTATCTGTCCAGATCATTCTCAAAATAAATTCAAGAAAGCCTAATCCACGCTCACTTGCCAAACTGGACCAATTTGCATAAATCACTCGCATTAACGTATCTGACGTAAATGGACGGCGCAAAACAACTAATCCATCTTTTTTTGTAAAACGATCTACGACCGTACGACTGCCTAAATGTGGCGCTCCATAGTCCAAAACATCCTGTAATCTTTGCTGATAAACGTCTGCAAAGACCTGTTTAAAAGCCTTTGACATTACTGTTTCTAAGCCTGTGTGGTTGTTTGGCTGCTCATCAATTGGTCGAGTAAAACTTACAGGAACCATGCTTCACCTGTCTCTGCTGTTCGCTCAATATTAAGTGTAATACTCTCATTAGTAACAAAGACCCATTCATGTGGTTTATTCAAAATCTTTGGAACATTTACAGAGAAATCACTAATGTTATCTTGAAAGGCGACAATATTTTTTCTGAGTTGTGTAGAAATTTCTTGTGTATTAAAGCCATTCATTAACCAACGATTTGATCTTAATTGCGTCCGTCCATAGCGTTCAATCAACAACCCTTTAATCTGGCTTTTCACTCCATCTAAGTCATGTACAGAAGCTAAACGGCCATTAAGAGTGATAATAAATGGTTTTTCTTCCACGATATGAACACGTACTCTCTCTTTATAAAGACTATCAAGTTGACCAATATATTGAATGATTTCTTGCTCTAAGCTTGCTTGCTCTAAATTATTCTTTGCAACTATGGCGATATGTAAATGGTTAATATCTTGGTAAGTAACACCGTAATATCGATTCTGTTCGTTCTCATTCCATACGGCGATATAGTGGCATCGGGCCATATACTTTTGCCGTACTAAGTAATCAAAATTACCTAAGAAAACTGCATTTTCATCATAGAGTGCAGGATATGTCGAAAGCACTTTTAACTGTGAAATATTAAGTGGGTCTGCACCTTGCCGAACTACAGCTCCTTGCTTAAAACGTACTGATACTTTAGTTTCATCTAAAGTTAAAACTTCAGCTAAGGAGGCATCTTTTAGCCTTGAAACGTCAACGTCACCATAGGTCTCAAGAATACCAAAAGTAAACGTCTGGTTTGCTGCAGCTGTTCGACCTGCTCTGTCATCATCCCCAAACTCAATAAATATACGGCGTAGGCTGTCCGTTGTAAGATTAAATGCATATTCCAAAGGTGCTACATTCATCCAACGTTTTTTTTGAATATAGTTCTGATTTGTATTATCACGAACAGACAATCCAGCTAATGCCAGATCATCTTGTAACTTTAGTTCGACACGATGAAAAGTCTCTGAATTTGCGACGGTGTATTGCACTTCTCTGTATTCACTTTGTTCTACTGTTACTTCCCCAGTAGACCCAGCTTGAACTGTGACTGGTTGTAATAATCTCCAATACCGCCCACCACTATTGTCCTCAATTAATCGTCCTTGGCTGAGCGTAATACTATTCGCTGATCGATTGATAACCTCCAAAATATGCTGTGTTGGCATCCCAATAGGTAGAATACCCTTATTCGTCGCATCCGCTATAACTGAACGATCACGAGTTTTTACAAATGGTTCAAGTTCTGAGATTTCAAATTCTTGACCGAATAATGCTAGATATGCACCTAAAGAGCGTAAGAACCTTAGGACGATTGGATCTTGTGCGTTATACCGTTCCAGTATTTCAAAATCATCTATATTGGCAATCAATCGTGCTTCAAAATCAGCTTGCGTCAACATCGAAGGTTTCTCCATTTCGCGCTAATTGCTTCTCGCGCACTTCATTTAAATTAATTACGATCTGTTGACCAATTCTTAAATAGATAATTTTGGTCTCAAAACCTTCGTCTTGTGCCCACATCTGAAATTGATCTGCGCTTAACTGCTTTAAGATCGGAATATCGCTTTTCATTTTTTGAATAAATGTATTGGCGACTGGTGCGCTTAACGGTGCTAAAAACAAACTATTAAAGTCTGGGCCATAATCTGAACCAATATATCCATTGATCTCTGACTCTAACCAATGCGCAATCATTGCTAAGATTTTGTTGTAATCGATCATAAGCCTGACCTTTGTGCTGTCATCAACAACAATTTACAGAAAGTGAAAGCTGCTAAAATCGCAAAGCTATAGAGTAAAAAAGTGCTTAAAAGAATATAAAGTCCATAGCCATTCACATTCAGGAATAAAAGCAACTCATAGCTTCGCCAAGTAACAAGACAAGAAAGACATAAACAGAGAAATGACAAACCAAAAATCAATCGTTTTACTTTCTTATAAATAACATCCGTAACACCCTTATTTAACAAAGCTGATAAAGGTCCAGACATTGTTTTAATACTGCCAAATGCTAGATATACGTGCAAAATAAATGAAGTAATAATGAAAATATCGACAATCACAGATTGATAATTAAGATACATGGCTGACTCCAAAGCTTTATGTTTAGGTTATTGCTTCAGAGCTACTATTTTTTATTCTTGTTCCAATAAAAAAGACTACCGAAGTAGTCTTTTTTTGAAAGAATTAGTTTAATTTTTTGTTAGTTAAGTTGCATCATAATTGCATGAGCTTCACGTTTGTTTTGACGCAATGATTCGATCTCTGACTTCGTCAACTGTTTTACCTGAGTTGAGGATGTATTTTGCTTCCCACTCGGTGAGTTTTTTAAAGTCATACCCGAATGTTGATTTCCACCAATTTTCAAGATCGCCATATTTTACTCTCAATTCAGATAATGTAGTTTCATTTAACTTCAACTGGGATGAATATTGCTTACCAGTTAAAGCATACGCTCCAATCACCCTATTAGAACCAAGTGCTTCAACATGTCCTTTCAAAGCAGCAAACGTGCCACCTTGTGTTTGGGTGTCGTCAATCATAATAACATGATTATTATCGTTTAACATACCATCAAAACTTGGAGGGTTTGCTAACCGATGCCAACCATCTCCACCCGTTCTTGAAACCTTTATAGCTTGAACAATATTACTGTCCACTTCAACACCAAGTTTTTTTGCAATAACGATTGCTGTGGCTAAAGGAATCATATTTCGACCAACCGATTCTTCAGCATGAACAGGAACAATCGTAATATTGCGCTCACCGATAATCCCTGATAACCGATTAATCGCATCGTTAGAAACTAAATCTTTTGCAAGTTGATATGCATCCTCAATATTTCCACTTTTCGCTGACTCATATAGAGGATGTGAGGTTGCATCACCAAGAGAGCGGTCTATTACTGTATTGGGGAAATCACCCCAATCAGTACGGTATAAAGGCATATTACGATGTTGATTTGATTTTTTGGAGTTTGATTTTACACTAAATTTCCCATTCTCATCTCTTGGATGCTGCTTTTCATCCCAATCAATTGAATCAAAAGCCGAGGATTGTCCCTCAGCTATCTGCTTTCCCTGAGTGGCTACACCACCCTCCATTTGTATTTGTGCTTGTTTTAATTGATCGAGAAGTTGATCTCGTTGTGCTGTCAGATTTGATAGCTCTTGATCGAGTTGTGTTTCTTCTTCACGCTTATCACTGATTTGCTGCTGGATACTACGATTTTTTCGTGGTGGCAATTTAACCTTTTCTTTTTGGTTCTGTTGTTCCACCTTCGGCTGAGCCTCACGAATCAGTTTGGCAATCCCTGAAACGGCGTTATCAAAAGTCTGTTGGTAATCGTCACTGAAATCACCTGGTAAAACGATCTCTTTTCCATTCAATTCAGATTTGAAGACATCTGCACTTGCACGAGCGAAAAGTGTTAGCTCTTGTCCACCAGCAAATACTAAAAAGATAGGTACAACGCTTACACCACCTTTACGCTGAACCTTTTTAATTTCAACCAATGGAATGCTTTGACCTGTTGCCTTTTCCAAAGCTGATTTGATTTTTTTGATATACGGCGTATCTGGTGTAACTGCCGTTAAGTTTAAAGTACCCATATAAGAATAGCCTTATAAAATATAGAGCTATTCTCACTTAATATCAAAAACTGTTAATTTAGAAGTTCCAAAAACTTAGTGTTTCATTTTATATCATTACTTTTTAGAGGCTTTGCTTTCCATCGAATTGCTAAACATTCAAATTCTTTAAACAAAGTATCTTTCTTAACTGTTTCTCTGAGCTGGGAAACGGCTGGATTACAAATTGCCCAAAATTTAAGCATTGTAGAACAATACATTCTTTTAAACATTTCTTCATCTAATAAGTTTTTATTTATACCAATAGCATAAAACTCATACCGGTTTAATACTTTTAAAAGGTGCATCCTTACAATGGCTTCTTGTTCTGTAAGTTCTCCCTCCTCAACACTTAACAGGCTTGCTAACGTTTTACGAGAACTTACTGTGTCTTTTAACTCAGAAAAATACTTATCTGGCTTATCATTAAATCTTAATACAACTGTTTTAGAATGAAATAAGGTTTCATCTTTATTGTCATCTAGTATTGTATCTAGCGTAGCACGCTCACGAGCTGTATCACGTGATGAATGAATAGTTGAATAAGCTATGTAAGCAGAAACAGCAAACACAATTAGTTGAGAAAAAACTAACCAATCAGGAATTTTCCATTGTCCTAAGTTTAATAAACTGTAAATATTCCCAGCAATTAAAAACATGGATACTAAAAAGGCAGTTAACGCTAACAAGAACGTTACACTGCCTTTATTAAGACTAGATGTGTGATTAGCCATCCCAGCCCTCATAGAAGTTATTCATAAATATATGTTTCATAAGCTTATCCCCATATGTTGATTTTTTTATAATTACAAATCCGTTTAAATAAAATGCTTATTAGCGGTAGGAAGATACATCCAACCACTCAAGAGCACTTTTGGGTGATCTAAAAAAGGTTGTATTTTTGGCATGAACTCTACTCCTAACTCACTGTGGAATTGATTGTGAACAACTTTGTGCATAAGTTCACTATCAATTTATGCAATTATAAATACTATATGCAGCCATGCAAGAGATTTCCAAGCTAACGATATAAAATTATATGATATTGAACATAACAACAGTATATAGTTTCAATAACTTACATATCCTCCAGTTATTTTAATTTTATGTGATAAGTAATGTTTTGTTTTATGTTTAACAATCTAAATTATTTTTTGTAATCCTAAACTTAAATTTGAATAAATATAGTTTTCTAGTGATAAAGCCATTTAAGACTTCTTCATGAAAATGAAAAATTATAGGTGCAAAAAAAGTCCACTTATGTGAACTATTTTTTACTACTTACCCAAGTCAGATAGTAGTTTTAATTGGTAGCGGGAGCTGGATTTGAACCAACGACCTTCGGGTTATGAGCCCGACGAGCTACCAGACTGCTCCATCCCGCACCGACGAGTTAGCTTTGTACGCCTATATCGACTTATAAGCAAGATTTATTTAAATTTTCAATGAATTAAGTACACTTAATACTCAACTTGTTTGCATAATAGTCAGTAGCTAACTTCAAATCTTTCTTTAAGCTCATCTCATTATTCTCTTTTGGTGATAGCTTTAATAGTGCTGGCATATACACTGTGTTATAAAGCCGTGGATAATCCTCACAAAGTATTTTTGTTTGCAGCTCTTTAGATGCTTTAGGATCATCAAGTACATCTAAATACTCACCTATTTTTTTATCCGATTCATTGAATTGAGCTTCTACTTTTGAAAGTTCAGCATCAGTTAGCTTTGTTTCAGGTTGCTTTTGGCAACCAGCAAATAAAGTTGTAAGAATTGTTAAAATTATAAATTTAGTTTTCATATGCATAAGTCTTTTTATTTCACTATTTAATTTTAATTTTTACCAGCAATCATTTCCTTGGAAGCTTGCGTTATATCCTCTATTAACTTCTTGGCTTGATCTGAATTTTTAAAGTTATCCCAATCAGCATCTTTGTTCTTTAAAATTACTCCAAGCTCTCTAAATAAAGGCTCGCATTTTTCATTTTTTGGTACTAGATACGAAACTGTAAACTTATAAATTTCGTTTCTATTTCCATTACTAATATATTTTAAAGAGTCCGACTTTATTTTTTGTTGATGTGTTTTATAGCTGTTCAAAGCATATTCAGGAGAAGATAAGTAACCAGCATACAATGCCATTCCTGCTCCACCAAAAATAAGAGCTTGTGACTCTCTATCACTTTGCTGGTTAAAAGCTGTTTTTATTAATCCTGTGGTTAATGCACTTGAAGCACATTTTGTGTATTGATTTGCTTTAACTTCTTTAGGTTGTGCTTCTGTATCAGCAGCATCTGCTAATGCTGAAATACTTAATAAAATGACTAAGCTGATAATAAATTTTTCCATGTTATTAACTCTAATTTCTATATTAAACTTACAAACAGTATCACTAGATTTATGATGATAAATCTAGTGATTTTATGGCGCAAACTATTGTTTTGTCTTATCTAATTTACAAGGAATCCATTGCTTAGCAGATTCTGAAGCATCACTACGAAATGCCCCCCAGCAATACCCCTTTTTTTCAATTTTTTTTATTATATGTTCTCGTTCATCACATGCTTTCATAGTTTTAGGATCATCCCCTGAACCACCACGACACTTATCATCTAGTATCTCTGTTTTCTCTATAAGACTTTGGACATCTTTAGGCGGAAAATATCCTGCATGTACAAGAATTAAAGGCGAAAACATTAGTGAACCGATTATTAATTTTTTAAGCATTCCATTTATCCCCCATACCTAAGCCACCTGTTATTGCATGAGCTAATAATCTATTGCTCACATTTTGATTGATATTACCACTATTTTGATTAGTAACAATAACCTCCTGTGGTGTAGGTGATGTTAAAAATTCTTTTGCTGGAAGCACATTTGTATCAACTTTTGGAGGTCTATAACTAGCATCCCACGTGTTTGTGCGCGCAGCTAAAGGTTTAATTGAAGATTGCATATTCAAAACTGGTACATTGTCTTTTGCCTTTTGTACGATTGATTCTGCATTTTTCGATATCTCTGAATGTGCCAATGGTGATGACTTTTTGCTTGATATTGTATTATTTTGAGGTGTTACTTTTGCATTTTGGATTATCTGAGTTTTACCAATCGAAAAACCTTCTTCTTTTTCCATTGCATCCATAATTTTTTTTCTATCCGCAGCAGAGTATTCAGACATTTTCTTATTTTGTCCATTAACCGCAGCCAATATATTCCGTTGATATTTTAATGTATCGTTATTATCTTCAATTGGCGCATATGAAGCTATTGTTTGCTTTAAAGTTTTATCTTTATATCCTAAGCCTTGCCCATAATCTAATCTAGTAGACAAACTTTTTGCCCTGTTACTTTCAAAGATTAAATGTTCTTTTGCATTTCGACCAGAATCATAATCTGGAAAAATTGCGAATCTACCATCAGAACCTATTGCTCCATATTTTTTTGCTAATTCGCCATATTCAATATTGCCAGGATTATTATTTCTCCAATTCCTATTACCAGTGCGCTTAACCACCGAACCATCAGCTAATTCAACTATATTTGACCTACCACTTCTAGGAGTCACAATCTTCGTGATAGCTGAGCTATTTGTATTATTTGCAGCAGCCCCAAACTTAACTGGCTCCCCACCATTTTCCCCTTTCCCACCATATTGGCTTCTTAACAGGTAACTTGGATTAGGTTGTCCATTAAATTTTTCATTCCATTTTTCTTTACCCCAGTCATACAGGGACTTAGCCATTCCAGCAGGTGTAAGTTTCAAAGCAGCACTGACAAGCTTTGAAATCATTGACGGTATATCAGCCTCAATTAAAGAATCCGTCCATTCTTTTACATACGGCGCTACGATACCACCTAGCTTCTCACCAACCCATGAACCAATTGCTGCCCCTGCAATTGTCCCAACGGGACCAAAGATACTTCCTATCGCACCACCAGCAACTCCACCAACAGCCGAACCTACTGTACCGCCCTTTTCTTTAGTTGATTTAGTACCCCAATCGCTAAATGACATAGCTGTGAGTAATGCGCCAATTACAGGTAATCCTTTACCAAATTTAAGGATTTTAGCTAGACCTTTGCCTAAGCCTTTACCTTTGCCAAGTAGACCACCCAAAAGGCCACCTAGTAGACCACCACCAGCACCAAGTAGCTTTCCTAATCCACCAAGCAAACCGCCCCTAGATTGCAAATTATCAGCAATTCGCTGAAGTAGTTTTACTTGTTTTCGATTATGGTCACTTTGTTCTTTAGGCAAGGGCTCATTACGTTTGCGTGACTTCATCCAACCAGTAAGCGGACGTAGCATAAATCCAGCAGCTCGCTTCACTGGTGATAGTACCGTCGCAACTTCATTAATTGCGTCAAGTGTAGGGTCTACACCTTGCGGATTTGAAGGCATTACGCCCTTAATCGTGCTACCTATAGTCTGAGCAAGTTTGCCTAATGTTGATTGTTCTGAATTAGCTCCTATGAAACGCCCATTAGCATCACGTCGACGTTCACCAGTATTGCCAAATTCTCTTATAACGTCCTCAGTGCTATTGATTTCAATCGCACGGCGTTTAGGCTTTGCTTTAGGCTGTGGTTTGCTATCTTCTGTTTTAGTTGATTCAGCTATTAAGTCCTCAATAGACTTAGCAACACGGTCTAAAGCTAGTGAAGATTGAACTAAAGGATTTGCCTGTTCGCGGATTAGATCAGAAAAATCAGCTGGTTTAATCTGGGCATCAATGAGTGCTTGTTCTAACGCGCTTAATTTTGGTTTTGGTTGGTCCTCTTGTCGCGAATATTGGTTCTCAATATCTTTGTGCAAACCAATTAAAATATCGCGGATTTGCTCCACGTTTTTATCAATTTTGGATACGTCTTTTCCTGTTTGCTTCAGGCCAATAAGAAACCCAAGTTCATCATACTGTAAGCCACTTGCTGAATTAGACATAAAAAAATCACCCTATTTTTACATAGAGTGATTTTGCGCCATACCTAGCTCTAACATTTTATATGGTTCCAGCTTGTTTTCCTTTAATTGTGTTGAGACCAAAAGCATCTCGAATGCTCTCGATTTTCCACTTTGGCCAACGCTTTACCTGTTCCTCACATCTGTTTAAATATTCTAACAAAGATTCATTTTTTGATTGCTTGATTTGTCTATCCATAGTGAAAGACTTTCGAGAATTGTTATTTAAATTACAAACTCTTATTGCTTGACCGTTGTTTGATTCTAATCTATGACCTACGGCGACTTCTTCTTTAGTCGCTTTTCTATAATTGGTACCATACTGACTTATAACTTCACCAGACTCAGTATTTTTGATCATGTATTTCTTTCTATTAAGATATTCATCGTCCTCAATACCAATGACCTCATCAACTAAATTAAACTCATTGCCATAAATACCTAAATATAAAATTTTTTCTCCTATTTCAAACTGATTCATGGCAAACCTCATCATCGCAAAGTGATTGGTCTATATCACCTGTTAAAGCTTCAATAATATCGTTTGGATTAACTACCTGCGGCAACCAAATAAACTCATTACATGATTGAACCCAGCCACAATAACCGCAAACTAAACCACCTTTTGATCTACCGCATAATGGACACATGATTAATCACCTATAACCCTGTATTGTGGTTGACTATGTCTGAGTCTGTACCCAATCCGTTAGGCTCACCGATATGGTCTATTCTATGACCTGCTGTAATTTCTTCTGATGTTGCATGTCTTATTTGAATGCTCAATCGTCCGTAGAATAAATCATCTGGACCTTTTAGCTGATACATGCGGAAAGGTTGACCTACGACTGTAAAAATAGAGTTGTAATCATCTTCATCAGTCATAACGACTTGATCACCTACGTTGATTGCATTCATTGGCTTACCCTTTTATTTTCAAATTGATTAAATGCTCGTCTTACGGCGTAACTTCTCGCATAAGATGCGACAAAGAAAATGGCTTGAAGTTGAACGCTTTCATGAGTAGATAGCCCATAGAAACGTAAAATAATGAACGCAATAATCAACCCAAGCACGTTTTGTACTATTGTTTCTGCATGGCTTACATACCACTTTTGACCATTTTTCATTGCTCAAAATTTCTCCAAAGTTGCAATACAATTATTGAGATTTACATCTTGCTGTAGCTTTCGAATTTCATGCGCTTGTCTTTGGCATTCCATTTCTAACCGGGTGAAATTTCGTTGCATGTAAAGAATCTTTTCAGGATCTCTTAATCGAGCTAATGCCATCGTCAATAAATTGAACTCGTTCTGTACATTTCGATCATTGAAAGCAAAATCGATAAAGCTTTGTTCTAATGCTTTACCATTGCGCCAATATTGGGAATTTTGATTCCATTCATTGTCATACTTCTCTTTAGGTACAGCCATTGCGCCTTTAATGTATTTGCACCGCTTTCCATTCGAAACGTAGATCAACCCCCATCGCTCTGGTAATTCTTCAGGTTGAATTAGGTCTGTCGGGCAAATGAAATAGCGCCATTTACCAACACCCATTGCTGGATCAATACGATGTGGTTTTTTCTTATCAGCCAAGAAATCAGAACGGCTAGTTTTTGCTTCTAAAAGAATAGTACCGACATCATATCCATTGCCGTGGCGAATGCCGAAAACATCGGGATTCTCTCCATAG
The DNA here is from genome assembly GCF_002165385.1 of Acinetobacter sp. WCHA39. Classification (NCBI taxonomy): domain Bacteria; kingdom Pseudomonadati; phylum Pseudomonadota; class Gammaproteobacteria; order Moraxellales; family Moraxellaceae; genus Acinetobacter; species Acinetobacter sp. WCHA39. Next base: position 43,366 of record NZ_NHRP01000011.1, on the reverse strand, counting down.
CAAGAAGGCTCTACGATTGAAAAATGGCAACCGTGTCCATTAGCAGATTCAGGTTTTCTCAATAACGCAGCGCCGACTTCACACAATTCTCTATGAGTTAAATTTGTTTTGATCATGCAATTGCCTCTTGTTGTACTTCAATTTTCAAACTCGCCTTAACTCTAACGATTGGTGTTAATTGCTTTTCGCTGTACCAATGACCATCATCAAGTAAATACATACGTTTGAAAAAACAGCTCCACAATCTTTTAACTTTTTTAATTTTGGATCTCTTGTAGATAGAATTTTTTTTATAATTTTCTTTGATATATTCCCTTGTAAAATCTATCGGAAATACATAAATTTTAAGATTAATATCTTGAAGTATGTGTAAAGCTACTGTCTCACCAATTTTAAAATTACCCATTTGCTATTTCCTCTTGTTCTTGTTGGTCAGGTTCTGGATCACCTGCCTCAATCATTGCTAACTTACGTGCAAAGGCTGCTTTTTTATCAGTGGCCATTTTCTCTTTGGCAAGTCTCATTCTTTCTTCAGCACCAGCAACAACCGCAGAGCGTTTCGACTGAATTTCAGACTGATCTTTGAGTTCTTCAATTTCAAAGCCCCAAAACAAGGCTTCGGATTTTGCGATATTAGCTAGAGTGATACTTTGCTTTACATTCAGTTCAACGATTTGACTGATCAAACCCATTTTGAACTTCAAGCCATTAATAACTTTGATAGCTGCTTCATCTTCTGGATCTAAATTTCCTACATCGAGCTGTAAAACTTCATCTCTGATATGAATAACACTGGTAATTGTGTCACCAGCTAATTGGCCCAAATCAGCCAGTCGAAGCCGATTCTGTTGAATAATCTGTGCTGAAGTCAGTCGATTAAGATCAGCTGTACTAAAACCCTTATTTGCATCTGATTTTTGACCCCAAATCTCAGCAATATTTGACGGCTTTTTGACAGATTTTTGACTAGTATTTACTCCTTCATTTTCATTATCTTGGGTGCTTTCTTGACTAGTCTTTTTACTAGTCAATTTTTTAATTTCGTTATTGAGTTCACGGGCAGTCTTTTTGACTAGGTTTTTCGTGCACTTTTTCCATTTTTCAGCGATTGCTTTACGGCGCACAACTGAAGGAGAAGGCATTTCACAGCCTAACTCCTCACCGACTTGATCAACCAGTTTTTGCCAGGTGATCTTAGGGGATGACTCATAAACTAATTTGAGTCGATCCCATATTTCTTGTGAGTATGATTGCACTGCCATGATTAAACCAATCCAGTACCAGATAAAAAATCAAGTTGCTGATCGTCATCATCATCCTTTTTGTCTTTTAGCGTTGTTTGAGTGAACCGTGTTTTACGTTGGCTCTTTAAGTCTTGAAGTATTTTCTCTTGAAGTTGATCCTCATCACGATCTGAAATATCTTCCAAACCTTTGGCAATATGATTGAATTGAACTGCGCGCTCTTTTTCACATTCTTGAATTGTTTGGATTAAATCCATCATTACAGGTTGTAATTTCTCTTGTTGAACGCGATCTAGTTGCAAAAATTGTTTTGCGACAGTTTTTGATTGCTCTAATAGCTGTACCTGTAGCGCCTTTGGAAATGAGCTGATATGTCTCGCACATAACAAAGAAATCTGTGCTGTAATCGCGTTTAGATTGTCAGCAAGAATATCGCCAACACTATTGAACAACACCCCTGCGACAGATTCAGTTTCATTAAGTTCAGGATTAATCGTAAAACCTAATACCCAATCGACAGAGACCCGATACATGCTACACATGACTTGCAGTAGCTCAGCGTCAGGCAATGTCTTACCGTTCTCCATTTCACTAATACGGTTCTTTTGCTCAACACCAAACAATTCAATAGCAACTTCGTGTTGAAGCATCCCACGGCGTTCTCTTGCAAGGGCAAGTTTACGACCGATCATGACTCTTTTTTCTAAATCAGTTCTTTTAGCCATTATGCAACTCTCCCAGCAAGCCAGTCGAAGTTCACTTTCTTATCTAGCCAATTTGTTTCGTTGATAAATACACATGAAAGCCATACACAACCATCTTCAGTAGGTTCTGCAAATTCAATTTTTTCTTTCACAAAAATGTTGTCATCTTTAAAAAGTAGCTCTGTACCTTTCAAAGAGTCGATTAGCAGTTTTGGATAGTTATCAATATCAAAGCGCGGATATGTTGATGCACTATAACTACGAGTTTTTCGTGGTGGCTGAACAAGCAATCGAATTTCACATTGTTGTGAAGTTGCTTTCCATTTAAGCGCTTTAAAAATTGGTGCATAAATTTCAAAAACTCGACGTTTAAATTTCTTAGCACCAACCGATAAACTATTACGTTGTTTACCTGTGCTCTCATCAATCGTGGCACGCCAAATATCATTGGCACTAATGCCATAAGGTAGTTTTACAGTGATAAAGCCTTTACCTGTAATGACTAATCCGCCTGTACTGCCTTGATGCAGTTGATCACCGTTTACAGTTTCACTAGTTACAGCACATGGCAAAATAACTTTTTTATCTAAAGCTCGACGTGCGCGTGCTTGGCGATTCGTTTTGGTTTCAATCAGTGGATGCATAGCAAAGAATTCAGTTTTGCCGTTTTTCGCCCACTGTTCCCATAAATTACGACTTTTACCCATGATGATCACCCTTTGAAGCAGTGTTCAACGTATTGAGTTTATGAAGTAAAGCCTTAGTTTCAGCACGGCTTAAGCGAAGTTCTTTCCAGAGTTCAAATGCCAATGCTACAGCTAATTTTTGATAGCCGTCGATTGAATCGTAAGTAAAAACATCCACACCATATTGATTAATCAATACTGAATATTGGTTTTGCTGTTTTAACCATGTTTCGAATTCTTCACGAATTTGCTTAATTAGTTCCAGTGAAGTGAGTTGAACAAAGTTTTCAGGGCACATAAACGGGGTGCCTTGTTCCAATTGACCGTAGACATAACCATCTTCATGGCGATCTACAATTGCATAACCTTTGATATGTTTTCCTGAAAACTCAGTGCGCGAATCACTAATGAAATCTACGTGTACTCTTGTACCCTTTTTAAATTGCGTTGTTTTCGCTTCTGTTGGCTCTTTTGCTTGAGCTATTGTCTGATTCATGCTGTACCACCAATATGCTTAATAACGGTTTTAGGGACATTCAGACCATCACGCTCACATGCTTCTAAATATTCGTCTGGTTGATCGAATGGATCAGGCCACGGCTCTTGAACTGCTGGACTTGCCAAGTTTTGTTTTGGTTCAAGTTTTTGCGGTTGTTGAATTGAGCGATTATTAATATTTAGCTTCTGCTTCAATGCGTTAAGGCGCTGTACAGCTTCATCATTAGATACTGGTACATGGCTTTTTTTCTTGTGTTCCAATTGCTTTGGCGGTACATACATTTCTTGGGTACGTCCAACTTGCTGAGCTTTGGCAACAAAGGCGTTATATGTATTGGAAAACTGTTCTCGTGCTGTTCTCATATGACCTTCATAGATCAATTGAATAACTTCATCGAGGGCAACTTTTGTTATTTGCGTGATTTGCACACTTTTGTCAGCTGTAAAACGACATGCACGCGCCCATGCTTCATCTGCTGACATCCACGTCTCACCAATGCACCAATCACGGAAATCAGAGAAAGACGGCATAAACTTTCCACCCGATTTAAGTAATCTGGTCCGTGCGCGTTCAAACTGATCTACATTGACATCACACAGGCATTCCATCGCTTTTGATTCAACAAACTCCATCGGTACGGCATTATCACCCGTTGTTGGAAAATTCTTGTTGAATTGCGCAGCGTGAATTACACGTAAATCTGAAATTAGGATGCGGATATCCTGAATCGTAATTTTATGCATGTCCGTACTCCCCACTAGCTATCAGCTTTTTTGAAGGCGTTACGTCCACAATGGTGTTTGCGCTTTGTTCTTCATCAAGAATGCGCTCAAAATAGCCCTTAGCTGGTTGATTAGTATTTACAGGTTGATTCGCTTTGGTTTGCTTTTCCCGACGTTTAATCACGTCTTGAATATTGTTTTGAATCCAACTAAGCCATTTCACAAACCAAATGCTTGGCGTGTTTTTATCGTTTTTCGCTGCAAAGAAATCACAATAATCTTGTAGCAAGGTTTGAAAATCAGTTGATGAAATTGATTCATGTCTTGGTACCGCTAGATCAATAAAGTCCATTTGAAATTGTGAATGCTCGCTTGCAAGCTCAAGTAACGAATAAAATTCTTTGTCATGTGCTTGATAGGTTGCAAACTGAATCGGGAAAAAACCAACTTTTCCATCGCTCGCGTTATTACCATTACTATCTTGGTTATTGGTTAGTGGTTCTTGGTTAATGGTTATTGGTTTAGGCTTTTTTTGGCTTTCCGTTGGGTTTTCTTGGTTAAGCGGTGGGTTTATTTCGCTTTCCGTTGGGTTTTCTTGGGTTTGTCCAGTTAGTTGTTCTCCCTGTTGAGATTCACCAGAATCATTACCTGTTTTCGCCTTGTTTTTAGACCCTTTCGGACGGCCACCTTGCTTACCATTCTCTGCCTGTTTAGCGATATAAGTTTTATATGCAATCAAATCTTCTTGTATATGATTCTGAATGTAGATGCCTTCCTCATTCATAACAAAGAATTTTTTCAAAACAAACTTAACTGCTGCAATTTCTTCATCAGTTTCAGCCCAGACCCAATCAATCGCTTGTGCTTCAGTTGGAAATGCTTCGCGGTCATAACAAGCATCCATAAGCAAGTTATAAACACCATGCTGTAAAATATTAAGGCGTCCTGCTTTACGATGGTAATCACCAATTTTCTTTTCGTAGTAATGCATTAGAGCGCCTCCATAAATAAATCTTGCTGATCTGGCATTTTTGAACTAATGCCTTCTTTGACAAACTGACATCTAGCATTAGCAATTGCGAAATACTCTGCTTCGCGCTCAATACCTACAAAGCCAAAACCTTCTAATATTGCTGCTTTGCCTGTACTACCCGACCCCATAAACGGATCAAGCACTACACCACCTTTAGGCGTAACTAATCTGCACAAATAGCGCATTAATTCCGTAGGTTTTACAGTTGGATGAAAATTCCCATTTCGCTTAGACCAATCAACATTTTCACAATCTCGCATTGTTGAATTCATCTGCAGCATTGGCTTATTTGAGCTTTCGGTACCTTCATTTCGATCTGTACGATTTGCTTTAGCGCAATAGAAAAATCTTGCTGCTGAACCTCTATCACCATATGAAACAGTTTCAGTGCCATAAGGACGGCTTTCTTTACCAAATGAATTACTGGTATTACCGTTTTGGTCCTTGCTTGAAGCTTTTATTTTGTTGTTACTTCCACTGGCGGTAATGGGAAAATTATCCATAACCTCATCACTACCATCGTGAATCAGATTTGTAGGCCAACGTCCTACCGTATCTGGCTGATTTGCACATACAGGAATGTAATTGTCAGATTGTCCAGTCAAAGATGGGCGTCCATTTGCCTTAGATTTATATCCGCCATTTAATGAAATACGACATTCATCAATATTTATTGCACCCGTTCCATGTAGTTGTACATTTTGAGCAACCGTACCAATTAAAGGCTTACGTGCGAAAGTAATCGGTTCAAGCGCTGGTTTTAATGCGGTACCCCAACCTTGCCATTCTCCATCGAGGTTATGAGATTTTGGAAAGCCTGAACCATAGATCCAAGCAATCATGTCCCTAATCTCAAAACCTGCATCTTCAATATTGCAAGCCATTCGATGCTGTGTACGAGTACCAGCAAATGCTAGTAAGTGCCCACCTGGTTTAAGAACGCGAATACATTCTTGCCAAATTTCAATGCTTGGTACTTCACAATCCCATTTTTTACCCATGAATTTCAGTCCATAGGGCGGATCAGTGACAATGCTGTCTATTGAGTTATCAGAAAGGTCTTTCAAAACCTGTAAACAATCACCTTGATATAAATTGAATGGTTGTGTCATACGCTATGGCCTTTAACTACGTACTTAACCTCTCCATTCAAGATGGCTTGGATCAAACGTTTGTGTTGGGGTGCCCAATATAGGGATTTGACGTATATCCTTAATTTTCCATAATCATGTTGTTTACGCTTAATAAACCAATCAGCTTCTTGGTACGTTAAGAAAACACCAACATCAAACCATTCAACTTTAAAATTTGTTTTATAAAGATGTAGGTCATTATCTTTTGAGAAGTTTTTTAAAACATCGCTTTGATCACATGCATCAAGATCAGTAAAGAGCTCACTATGAACATCAATTGCTAAAGCATTGAGTTCATGTTTATCTTCTGCATCTAGTTCATTAAAGTAATCAAGTGCAGTATCGAACTCTGTACCCTCTTCTCCATCTACCCAGCAACTCTTATCTGAATATTCTGAATTAAATCCATAAACCTTTTTTTCTTCCTGAACATGGAAAATTGGACTTGCAGTACCAGCATTTAATTCAGTTTGAGAAGTTTTAAGGTCAGCAACTAGTTGCAACCATTCATCAAATGTAAATTGGCTCATACCATCACCTCATCTAATTTCTTAAATTCGGCAATGACATCTTTCAGAATGTCTAATAGAAATACATAGTGGCTATTGGGCAAGCTAGGATTTTTATCCCACCACCAATCATCCCCAAGTAAATTACTTAATAACTCTAATGAATCGCTATCAAGCAAATCATAGAGGTGTGAAGCTCCATTAAACTGCTTATCTGAAATATCTTTATAAGCGGAACGCAATTTCTTTTTAGTAATTTCACCAGACTTACGTGCATCTTTAAGAACATCAAGATAGCTGGTTGCAAACCATTCAAAAAATTCCTCACCACTTTGAACAGGAACGGTATCCATCAATTTAGGGAAAAGTTTTTTTATCAAATAATATTCATCACATTGCGCAATGAACTTTTTAAATGAGGCTTGACCTACATGACTAAAAAAACTACTTCCAGCGAAATCATCACAAACTAATGTAATTCGTCCACCGCCAAGGCTATAGGTAGAATTAGGTTCAATATAGACAATTGCCCAATGATCTTTGTATGGGCCAATACTTGATAGAACTATCTTCTCAATAGGCTGGATTTTTTCTTCAGGCAAACGCTTATTAGCTTCTGCCTCTTTATTTGTCGCTTTACGTTCGATCTGTGATTCAAGATGAGCTGTTTCAGAAGATGTAGAAAGGTTCAGTAACCGATACTTACTCGTTCTTTTTCCTATATTGAAAACCTTAACGATCTGAAAAATATGATTAGATTTCTTTTTCAAAATTAAATCATTGATTTGAAACTTAGGTGTTTTTTTCATGCAGCACCTGCCCGTGCTTCATCAGCAACTACAACAAAAACGCTTTCACCATTAAAATTGATTAAGTTCGAAGCAAATAACGATGATTCAATTTGCTCACAAACGTCATCTTTTAATTGATGCTCAAAAGCCAAACGTGCTTTCCAGTCCTCACGCCAAACTTGATCGTCTGGAGAAGATGCCTGAATTGCTTCTTGCTGCATTTCTAACAAAAGAGAAATTGCCGACTTATGGAAATTGAATACACATTGGAGGTGTGAACGATTATTTTTGTTTGATTTCATTATCGAGCACCTACCAATTTTTGTAGGCGATCAAGATCAAATTTGCTTTGACATGACTTTGTTAAATAAAACCACAACAAATATGCACCATCAGCTTGATTATCAAAAGAATCAGCTTCTGAAAGATTTCCATCTTGTTGTGCAATCAATTTTTGATTGTTGAAAAACTCAATGCGGTCAACTGTGCTTTGTGTAATTTGTTCATATGTAAAATTACTTTCTGCAAAAGTTGGAATAACCTTAGGTTGATATGTCTCTAAAGTATTTTTCAGATCATTGATTGCAATACTCTCTGCAATAGCCTTACTGAATCCCATGATTCTTAATTCTTGTTTAGACCAATCGCCTTCAACCCAAATAAAGATTTCTTTTTTTAGAAAATCAATTTTCTCGAAATAACGATCAAAATGAGTCGCACCAACTGGTGCATTCTCAACAAGATATTTAATTGCTTTGATGCCACCAAAAACCGCGACAAAGTATTCATTACAAGCATTTTGAAGCTTTTCAAGAGAAATTAAATTCGATCTAACTTCAGAATCGTAGTAGTAATTCTTTTCTAATGAATACCAGTCAAATGCATCTGGATTATCATTAAGAATTTTTAGTGCCTGGTTAATGCCTCCAACCACACTTAGTAAGTGTTGTTGTGGTTGGATGTATGCAGACTCTGGTGCTAAACCTAAAGCAGCTTCTTGCTTTTCAATATGCTGAATCATGCAGTGATTACACTGCTCACCCTGTGCTTTAAAATCAGTACATTTGTTTGCACAACGATGTTCTGATAAAGTAATTGAGTTCATTTTTACCTCGAAATGAAATGAATAAAATTTTTGACCGCTTCTTGCTCCAACAAGAGGCGGTTAAACCAAACCTTCACTGGTTAATTTTTCGATTACCCAAGCCTCTCCTTTTGTTGTGAACATCGGCTGTGAAAAGCCAAGCTCTGTTTGTTTCACTTCTCCAAAACCTTTATCGATAAACCACTGTTGGAATAAACGCGCACGTTTAACGCCTTTGTGATAAACATCAAAAATGTCTAAAAGCTTGTTTAGTTTTACTGCTGAAATTTTTATTTTCTGAGCGACCTGCGAAGCATTAAGCAGTGTTGAGCGCTCAACGATCTTGTCGTAATACTCGACTTTAGGCGCTGCTAGTTCTAACTGACGTGCTTGATTTGCAGCTAATTGCAAAGCTTCAGAATATGTTTGTGGGATAGTTGGTCTAGGTTGCAGTTGGCTTTCCAATTCATGTAAACGCTGAATGACTTGATAACGCAACTTGATGCTATAGCCTGTGATTAATGTCTCGACCAAATCTTTAGGCAATAAATATTCAGTTTGTTGACGATTCATACTATCTAAATAGATACCCTCAAATTTGAGTGCATCTATTTGAAGCTCTTTAAACATCACGTCACAGTCACGCTTAACATTAAAATGTTCTTTGCCTGTCAACTCAGCAACTAACCGAGTGGACATGGTTAAAGTCTGTTGCTTGGCTTGTTCTGAAAAAGCAATTTGATTCATAGTTTTTCAACCTCTCCCTTTTCTAGCAACACAATTCCCAAAAGACCCAAAAATTAAAGATTAGAGGCAGTAGTATTTTCTCTTTTAATTTCAAAATAGAATTTTCTTACTGCATCTACTTTTTCAAATGTAGGTCTCTTGAAAGTTCCCTCTTTAAATCTAAAAATGTCTGACTGAGTGACTTTTACATTGGAGAATTTTGAAACCCTTGAAGCCAATTCTTGTTGTGTCAAACGACCATCAGTCATAAGTTCATTTACATAATTTTGGACATCATTCATCTATGACATTCCCTAACGCTATAATGAATAATATTATTCATTTATGAATTATTGTCAATCAATATTGTATTTCTTATGAATTGGACTTATTCTAATGTGAATAATTAATATAGGCACTGAAATATGAATTATGGATTTGCTAATATGTCTGTTCAGAAAAATTTGCAATATTTATTAGCTCAACGAAATTTAAATGCTAATTCATTAAGTGAAGCTTCGGATGGTATGTTAGCTCAACCTACTACTCGGCGAATTTTACAAGGTGAAAGTACAGATATAAGAGATAAAACTCTTGATAAGTATGCAAAGTTCTTCAATGTGGATTTAAAAGACTTGAAATTCGGTGATCTTGAGCATGGGATTAGTATCACGGAACAAACAGATAATGTACATTTATCTGACTTCAACTTATGGGACTCAAACACTCCATTAGAATCAGATGAAATTGAACTACCATATTTTAAAGAAGTTTTATTTTCCGCAGGAAGCGGTGCTACACAAGTCATTGAAGAAACGGCAAAAAAATTGAGATTCAGTAAAAGAACTTTGAAGAACGCTGGTGTTGATCCAGAAAATGCAGCATGCGGTACAAACCATGGTAGAAGCATGGAAAATACAATTTTAGATGGTGCAGCACTGGGAGTTGATAAGAGCAAACTAACCATCAAAGATGGAAAAATATTTGCTTTTGATCATGGTGGAATGTTTAGAGTTAAGCGATTACATAGATTACCCTTTGGAGCGGTTCGCATATCAAGCGACAATACAGATAAAAATGAATTTCCAGATGAAATCATGTCGGCTGAAAAATGGGAAAGTGAAGTTAAGCTTTTAGGATGGGTATTCTGGTGGTCAACAATTGATACTTGGAAATAATTTACCTAAATGAAGCCACTCAATTTGAGTGGTTTTTTTTCGCCCATGAATTAAAAATACAAAATAATAAAAAATAATTCACTTTTGAATAATTAATTATTGACTAAAATAATTCAATATTGAATAATCATTTCACCAACAACAAAACCTAAAATTTAGGTGGTGAAAAATGTCAAACAAACCAACCGATGCACAGCAATTTATCGAAGATATTGGCGCTGGTGTATTTTCAAAACAATTTGGCGTAGCCATTACAGAAGTCGCAAATAGCGTTGTTTCAACTGGCAAAGTCGGTGAAATCAATATCAAACTTAAAGTTAGCAAACTTGCAGACTCTCAAGTCCAAGTAGAAAGCAAACTCTCATTTAATGAACCTCTTGCAAAAGGCAAACGTGTTGAAGAACACAACGAAAAAACACCTATGCACGTCAATTTAGGTGGTGACGTTTCCCTTTTCGCCAAGCACACCGAATCCCTTTTTAAAGACGAAGTTTAATACTTCACCGTAGCTCCCCCTGTACTTACTAGGATTTTAAATCTCATGTCACTAGAAAAAACCGAAGTTGCTTCTGTAGTTGAATTATGTTCTCCGTTCAAACAATTTGACCGTGGTTCGTTAATTGCTTTGCACCAAAACTTCAATATCCATGATACTGAAGAATATCAAGGTGGTCGTAATCGCGCTCGTGGTTCTTTTAAAACCCCTTCATTTGTTGATTTTAAAAGTTTTGTTTTGGATAACACCACCCCTCATAAGCATGACGCTGCACCGATTTTTGTCGATCACAAAAATATCACCGCTGTTTCTGTGTTGAATTTTGATGAAGATAATCTGCCTCAAGGCCATTGCGACTATACGGCTACCTTAGAACTTGAACCAACAGTTCTTTGGAAAAAGCTTAATGAGTTAAAAGACAAAAAGTTAAATCAAAAATCTTTCGCTGTTTTACTTGAAGATTGGGCAGATGTAATTATTGCTTACTCTGCAAATGATGAGCAAATTGCAAGTGGTGCAGCGATTCATGCTGTTCGAAATATGACAATTGGTAGTAGCGTTAAATCTGACTCAGTAGTTAATAACACTAGTGAATCACGTTCTAAACTTGAACAAGTTGAGATTAATGCTACTGAAAATTCCCTGCCAGCATATTTCAAAGTTACAGACCCCGCTTACATTGGTTTAACCCAAAAAGTAATCCGTTTACGTCTAATCGTAAATGCTGGTGATCAAGATCCTGTTTTTGCGATTCAAATTGTCCGTGAAGAATTATTGAAAAATGAAATCATTCAGGATTTCAAAGAAAAAGTAATTGAATTGTTACCTGACAACCCAGTTCGTATCGGAACATTTAAAGCATAACCTTTAAATTTTAAACAAAAGAAAGCCCCGAAATTTTGGTAGAGGACGGGGCATTCTTAAGGTCAATCTTCTTTGCGATTAGCAAGAAAATTATGGAACGAGAGCATTATGGAACAAAAGCTATCTCAAAACAATATTACATTTAGTTTCTCAAATGTAATGTTTATCTCAGCAGTTATTGCGTTAATAGTGATTGCTGGAATCACAATCGCATTTTCTCAACCTGTAAGCTCTAAAGCTGATGAAACCACATTTATCCCTGATACACGCCCTTCTAGCTTGGGCGTAATCTATATTTCAATTACGTCAAAAGATACTGGTATCGGAACAGTTAATCTTGATGGTTATCTTGTTCCTGTGGAATTCAAGTTTGAAGCAAAATTAAGGGATTATGGTGTAACTGAAAGCCAATATCCTGATGTAACTATTACACGTTTGGATATCGGAAAAATTAAAAATAGTGTGACCGGCGAATACGTGGATGACTTCACAATTTACCAAGATCATAAACAGATCAACGAAGCAATTAAAAACTTTATTGAATCTAATAAATTGGTGGAGGTTCGCTAATGTCTACAGCAGCCCAACACCCAAATCAAGATCCATTCGAAGCTTTCAATCAAACGATTAGCCCTGCTCAAATGCTTGAATCTTTAAGCAAAGGCATCGGTATTGAATATGCAGAAGTTGATACAAAAGACTGGACCTTCATAGAAAAGAATTGCCCAATTTCAATTGCAGATATTTTTAGCGGTTGTCTTAAGTTTCGCTTTTCAATGAAAACTTATGAGACTCAAAAGCATAAGGAAAAATCTTCAAAGTATTTCTGCGAATACTTAAATAACGATGGTGATGGTAATGAACGTTATCGCGTGGGATTCGAGAATTACTCTGTGTATGTACTTAAGCGCAATCCTGATTCTAAATTGCCTATTGGTTTAACCAAATATTTGACTTGGGGAACTTATCTTAACGGCTTCGATTTTTATGTCGAACGGAATGGTCAATTAATTGCTATTACACCGTCCGAAAAAGTCACACCTCATCTATATAAAGCTAGACAAGCAAAAGAGTTAGTACGTCGTACTAAATATCTTGATGAAAAAGGTTTTTTCGAAAGTGACCCTAAACAACGCACGATTTTAGGTTAGGAGGTTGTGATCATGGGAAATGGTAACAACCAAAACATGGATTTATGGCATTCAGTTTGTATTACTGATCCGACACAAACCAAAGATATTGTAGGTAAACCATATAAAGGAACTTCACCAAAAGCTTATTGGTTAATTCAAAGAGCTACTGAGACCTTCGGACCTATTGGTCACGGTTGGGGCGTAGATGTAAAAGATCATGGATTCCAAAAAATTGATGATGTGACTATACACCATTGGATAGTAATCACGCTCTGGTACATGAAAGATGGTCAAAAGTGCTGTTTTGATCAAACTGCTGGTTCAAAGGCTTTATATAAAGCAAGCACTGGACTGGTTTATGACGAAGACGCGATTAAGAAGTCAAAAACCAATGCAACTGTTAAAGCTTTAAGTCTACTGGGGTTTGCTGGCGATATTCATGCTGGATACTGGAATGCACCAGGTTATCAGCAAAGAGCTTTTGACCATTATTACAGTAATTCTCAGACTGTAAATTCAAATCAGCAAGCTCACCAGCAACAGGCCACTGTAGTTAAAGAAACTAAAGACGTTCAACAAAATGTGAGTGAATCCAAGCCTAAGCGCACTGAAAACCAGCTTTTTAATGATGTAATTTCAGCAATTAACAAAGCTACTGATACTTCCGTTTTAGATGCTGCATATAACCGTTTTAAAGGCACTACTTTCGAAAAAGCCATCGTTGCAGCATGTAAAAACAAAAAAACTCATGAGCGATGGGGCCAAGCCTAAATTTTGGTGCCCTTCTCTAAAGCTGTCTCAAATATTGGAAAAGTAAATGAATACAAAAGTTAATTTGCCTATTTACACCGAACAACAAGTCAAAGCGATTGTTCGCTCAATTATCGAGTCTAAAGATAGCAATATCTATAACGAAGTTGTGCAAGTTTTCGAAAAGCCACTTATTGAAGAATTACTAATTCAAGAACGGGGTAATCAAACACGGGTAGCACTTCGATTAGGTCTAAACCGCGGTACTCTTCGCAAAAAGTTATACACACATGGTATTTTGAATGAGGGAAATTTCTAATGGATAATAAAATACTTGTTCCCCTTGCCCTCCTTCGAGCTGCTTTAATTGCATCAAAAGATGAAGATGAATGGGATTTCAGAAATTTAGATGCAATCGCAATCAACAAAGGACATATTGTTGCAACCGATGGGTGCATCCTTTTTTATGCAAAATTGGATAATGTTGAAAATGATATTTCTTTTATTATTCCTAAAGCTTATGCCCAAAGCTTTGTAAATAAAACTGAATGTTATTCTGGTTTGACTAATTGCCAGATTTCATATGATGCCGAAACCAAAACAGGTTTAATTGAAATCCCAAATCATCATAATGCTTATGAAGGTTTCAAAATATTTTTAAGTGAATCATACATTGATTGGCAGAAAGTTTTACCTACAAACGATGTCGAATACAAAGGCTTTGTTCGTTTTGGTGGGGATTACATAAAAAAGCTTGAGGAAATTTCAGGCTTACTAGGCAGTATTTGTTGCCATAATTTGAAACCAACAGGATTAGCCAAAGCAGCAAATATTAATTTTACATTTAGTGATTTTGAAAATGTAAATGCTATTTTGATGCCTAGAAGTAACAATCCAGATGCAGAACTATTTTGTGTAGCTATCTCAGATAGTCATGAAGATGAAGTATCACTGTTACCAGCTGCAACCGCAGAATTAGCATTTAAAGCTGCACAACGTCTGAGAAAAGACTTTATTTTTAATCCAAGATTTTCAGATGACTATTCACCATTTAGTGATGGAGCAAGTTGGATTTATCCAACCGTCTGGAATGGTTCTAAAGACGCTCATGCAGATCAATTAGAAATAACAGAAGAATGGTTTTCAAAGCCATTAAAACGTTATGACGATGCAGAATTAGCGATTAAATACATCAATGCGGTTAATGACTGTGTTGAATGTTATATCGGTGATAAATCAATTACAGCAACTACAGTGGATGAAGTGACAAAGTTCTTTGATGAAAATAAAGCTTTGATCAAGGCAAAGCTTTGGAGTGTAAATATTCCTGAAGAACCAGATTCACCACCAATTTTACACCCTGTCCCTTCCCAGAAAATTGGAAAGCAATTAGTACACAGGCTAAAAAAGGAGGCATTGAAGCAATTCCCTACCGTTGGTCAATCTATTGCTGATGCTGTAACACTTGAAGAATGGAACGGTACTGAAGCTGAACATGCTGAGTATTTAAAATCAAATCCGAAATGGTGGAATGACACAACGTTTTTGGAGAATGGTGATGCTTGATCTTAATTTTGCTAACGAAATCCAGTCTTGGATTGCTGTTAAGTCATTTGCTGTTGAAGATGCACATCCTGATTTGCCAATTATTGATGCAAATGAGCTTGCTGATTTTATTACTAGTCTTGTTTCTAAGTATCAAGATGAAGCCAATATATCTAATTTGAGCCCAGATACAAATGAGCTAATTGATAACTTTGCGCGTCAAATGAAAGTTAAATTACATAAAGCTCAAGAGAAATATGGATATAACGACAATTGGAAAAATTCAGATTGGGAAACTGCATGTAAAGTTGAACTATATCGCCACCTCGATAAAGGCGATCCAATAGATGTAGCTAATTATTGTGCATTTATGCATTTCCATAAGTGGCCTACAAATTTTGAAAATTCAGCTTATTCACTTATGCCATATGAACCAACCAAAGAAATGATGCTTGGGGCTTTACAAGCTATCAAATCCGAAATTGGTAAAGAACATATTGATGTGAAAATTATCCATGCATGGAAATCCATGTTCCATACGTTCAACGTAGCAGTAGCAGATGCTGCGAATCAATTGTTTTTAACCATTAATACATCATCAATTCCGCCTGACCTACGTGATGCATATATTCATGGGTTAGATGAAATAAAAGCAACTCAAGCTAGACCGAAATTAAGTGTCACACTCAGTTGCAATGATTTACTTGAAGTTTTGCATTATGGCGCACCAGATTATGCCAATGAAGATGCAAATTGCGATGATATTCAGCAGCAACTAACGACTGAAATGACTATTGAGCTATGGGAAAACGGTCATAGTGGTAAAGGCTACTATGCTTTTTACACCGAATACCCAGAAGAAGGTTCGATTAAATTGGGTGGTAATGATGAGTAATTTATTAGACAAAATCGAATTAATTATTCGTGATATTTGTGAACTTTCAGATAGATCAAGCCCTGAAGAATACCCTGATCATTTGCTTGTTCTACCAGATGAACTAGAAATGTTTATTAGTCAACGTTTGGCTGAATGTTTCCCAAATATTTTAGAAGCAGCTACAGAAATCTGGTGTGACAATGGCATGATTAATCGTCATGAGCCATACGGTGTAAAAGTTGAATTATTAAATCAATGGTTGATGACTTTAGACAGCAATGAATTAATGTTGGCTGAAACAGAGCTGTCTAAATTAAGCGAAGATGATCTTCATACTCTATGCTGCGGTGAAGAAACAGAACAAGAGCGCATTGGTTCGCCATTCATCAATGAATTTCTAAATAGAATTTTTGATGAAGAATATGAGCCAAAAGCAGCGAGGGACGGAAATGAGTAATCAGAAAATTAAAACTTGTGACCATTGTGATGATGGAAATGGAGAATGTATTTTTCCTTATTTCGGACTTGGCCCTCATATTCATACAAAACCAATTGGTGGTACAGAATTTTTAGATGCGCCATTACCTGAAAACTTTAGCCCAGATGGCGATGGGCTTGGTGTTTATACTCATTGCTTAAACTGTGGTGGGGACGGAACTTTTGATGGTGTAGTTTTAGAACCGAAAGCAGATACGGAGGAATTATGATTAATTCTAAAAATGAAATTGATGAGAAAATAATTCTTCCTGACTCAAGCGAAGCAGCGTGGCCAATTAATGTGACTGCTTGGCAATCAAAAACAGGACATATTTATCTTGATGAGCGAATTGCAAGATACGATGGTTCTACTCATAGTTTATGCAAGCGCGGACATTTGTATCGTAAACAAAGTTATTGCGAAGAATGTGTTCCTTATGAAAACAAGGAAAAATACGCATCATTCCCTACGCAACAATGGAAAGATGAACCATTATATTCTATGACATTGGACCAATGGTTTTTTGATAAAAAATCTGTTTTTGACGTTTTGCAGGAAACTGGTGAATCAGCACAAGAATTAATGCTTGTTATTTGTGAACCACAAATGGCTTATGAAATAGATCCAGAAGATTTCTATGATGAGCATTTACCAGATGGAATAAATGTGCCAGACGATATCGCAGCAGCATTTGAATCGCTAAATAATGCTATTAGGAACTGTGGAAATCCATTGTGTTACTACCCCTCTAATATAGCAGCTATAGTAAAGGAGGAATGAGATGGCTCGACTAACCAAATTAGATCAAATGACTTCGGAAGAAAAAGCAGCAGAGGCAATTAAGTATTGGGCTGCTCCAAAAGATGCAACTTTCACCCCTGAAGTTTTGGCTATTGTGTACAAAAAATCTTTATCCTGGTTTCAGCTAAAACGTTGCGCTGGTGGAGGAATCCCATTCAGCAAAGAAGGACGTACCATCCTTTATAAGAAGCAAGATGCCATAGATTATTTCTCCAAACAGTTCCATGAAAGTACATCATCAGCCGCTTACATTTAGCGGCTTTTTTCTTTGTAGGCGTGTAGGCGTTTTGTAGGCAGTCTACAAAAAAAACTTGTAGGCAATTTGTAGGCATTTAGATTATTGCGAATTAGTGTATATTATTGCGAATTAGTGCAATTTTTAAAATATAGTGATTTAAATTAATTACTTAGATAGGAATTTTATTGCGAATTATTGTTTGTTATTGTCTATTGTTGCGAGGTATTTTTTGTAACTTTTGAATTATGAGTCCGCTGCTCTAACCAACTGAGCTATAGGCCCTAAACTTTGATCATATATTTGATATGAAAAATGCGACTTAATCTTAGTTAAATTTAACTTAAATTACAAGCATATGATTTTATCAAATTACTAAAATAGTGTTAAAAATCATAAAGTGAGCTGATTCTATATGATCTTTACAGCTTGAGTAAAGATGATATTGCACTATTTTGATCATTAATAAGACATCTAAATTTATTTCGATATGGTCTTGTCGGATATATGTTTTCCTAAAAAGTCGTATTACACTGCTGCAACTCAAAGCCTATGATGATAAACATGAAAAAATTTTTAGGAAAATCTATTTTTAAAGCAACAGGTTGGCAATACAATGTTGATCCAAAACTTCTAGAAAAAAAACAAGTTATTATTGGATTCGAGCATACATCAAACCTAGATACCATCCTTTCTCTGGCTTTATTTGAAATTTTAGAATTAAAAATACATACACTGATAAAAAAAGAACTATTCAAAGGCCCTCTCAAGCCTATTTTAGAAAAACTTGGTGGTATTCCTGTTGATCGCAAAGCCAACAAAGATATCGTGACTCAAATGGTTGATCTATTTAATCAAAATGATAATTTTAATTTGGTTATAGCTCCTGAAGCGACACGAGCAAAAGATGGTGAAGCGCGAAAACCCATTCGCACTGGTTTTTGGCATATTGCAAAAGCAGCCAACGTACCGATCATCTTGATGTATGCAAATGCCCGAACTAAACAAGGTGGCATTTTAGGTAAAATTCACCCTACTGATCTGCAACAAGATTTAGAAAAAATCAAAGCACTATATACCGAATATGATATTGATGTAAAAATTAACTAAATCGTCTGAACCATCTGATCATTTTTTGATGCTTAATCAAAATTTTAAATTTTGAATATGAGCTATGGCAGTTTTCAAGAAAACTATCGCTATGCTAATATTCACGCACTTTTTTGAGTTTTAATTTTTTGGAGTTACTTCCATGGCGGGTCATTCTAAATGGGCCAATATTAAGCATCGTAAAGCTAAACAAGATGCAAGTCGCGGTAAAGTTTTTACCAAATATATCCGTGAAATCGTAACCGCTTCTAGATTGGGCGGCCCAGATGCGGCGAGTAACCCTCGTTTACGTGCTGTTGTTGAAAAAGCACTTTCTGTGAATATGACACGTGACACCATCAACCGTGCGATCCAACGTGGTGCTGGTGGCGAAGATAATGATGATTTAAAAGAAGTAACCTATGAAGGTTATGGTGTTGGTGGTGTTGCAGTTATCGTTGAAACCATGACTGATAACTTAAACCGTACTGTTCCAGATGTTCGCCATTGTTTTTCTAAAACCAATGGTAACTTGGGAACCAACGGTTCGGTGGCTTACCTGTTCACAAAACGTGGCGAAATTTCTTTTGAAGATGTTTCTTTAGAAGACAAAATCATGGAAGTCGCTTTAGAAGCGGGTGCTGATGATATCGAGATCGATGAAGATAGTATCTTGGTAATCACCAGTCCAGAGAGCTTTGGTGATGTTCAGGATGCACTTACAGCAGCAGGTCTAAAATCTGATAATGCTGAAGTTGTGATGAGCCCATCAACTAAAGCTGAAATCAATGATATTGATCAAGCCAAACAAATCATGAAAATGATTGATATGCTTGAAGATCTTGATGATGTTCAAAACGTTTATACCAATGTTGAATTCTCTGAAGATGTATTAGCGCAACTTGATGCTTAATTCATTCAGATCAGTAAAAAATGCATCTTTTTAGATGCATTTTTTATAACTTATTTAACAGTTTATAGCAGTTAAATACGTTGTATTCTTTGATCACGAAACTAGAATGTAGCGCAACGACGCTGTCAATTTTACCAATACGGCGTAATAGAATTTCACTATAGTCATCCATATTACGAGCCACCAATTCCAAAATAAAATCGGCGCTCTGCCCTGTCACTAAAAAGGCATTGGTGACTTCAGGAATATCTTCAATTTCTTGTAGAAATTTATCAAAGGTTTCACTGTCATGTTTGCTCAAAGAAACCTGTAAAAGTATATGTAAACTAAAACCGAGCTTATTAAAATTAATTTCTCGTTTGAGCTGTCCCATCACTTGGGATTCAATCAGGTTTTTAATGCGTCGATGCACCGAACTCACCGAGAGATTAATACGCTCTGAAAGCTCATTTAGATTGACATCTTCATGGGTCAAAATTTCAAGAATTTGTTTATCAAAACGATCCAATTCCATTCTACAGTTCTCACTCTGAATTTATGCTTCTATCGGAACTGCTCACTCAGTAATTTTTAAGGGTCAAGGGAAAACATTCGTTTAACTTTTGACGATGCTGCATGGATAACGCAAACATGATTCCGATAAACTTTTGGTTTATCTTTGTCTCAAAGCCGAAACAAGACCTTTTGAGCAACTGTTCAACTCATCTCCCAATAGTGAACAACTCGTTTCGATCCCCATCACACCCTGAAACATAAGATAGCAAAGACTTTTTATAATTATTTCCCTCTTTTCAGTTTTTTTAAAGTAAATTTGGCAATAATTTCTAATATTTTCTATTTATAACGAATTTTCTTTTAATAATTAATTTTATTCACCGATAATTTTTTACTTTATTGACTATTTTGCTCTTTTCTTTCGCATAAAAAAGCCCCGATTATTTTCAATCAGGGCTTTATTCATCAACAAATCTTATAAACCGCGCCAATCAACCCGTGCATTACGTTCAGTCGCATAAATACGCTGTGCATATTGTCCAAGCGGTAAATCTAATAAATAGTCATGATATTCCTTCAATTCACCCGTGAATTGTTCAATATCATCATTTTCCAATTCCCACGGCGTACCCTTAATCACGAGTAAAGGCGCAAGAATTGAACAAACTGCTATATCTGCTAAACCTAGACGATCGCCAACCAAATAACGCCCTTGATTATCAATCAAGCGTTGATTGACGTCGGTAATCAGCTCAGTCATTCTCACTTTAGATTTTGCGACTTTCTGAGGATTTAACTTATAGTTTGAAGAAACTAAACTCTTTAAAATTGGTTTAGAAATTTTTTCAAACTGACGTAAATAGCCTTGCTCACCCATCATAATTTCGAGTGGATGATCGCCAACAGATAACGCTTGCGCCAATGACCAACGTCGGACATGCACACCCAGCTCACCTGATAATTTATCAATTTCTAAAGCTTGCTCACGTAACTGTTCATCACGTCTTAATAATGCATGTTCAGGATAAGTACTATCAAGATATAAAGCGATTTGTGTTGAATCAGCAACCCAGCGTTTATCATCTTTCAACATCGGCAATAGATATTGCCCAGATTTGAGATAGGTAAATGCTCGGTGAAAACCAGGAATTAAATTATGTGCCACATAGTCCAATTCCTTATGATCTAACAACCAGCGAGCTTTTTCACAATAATGAGACAAAGGAAATTGGTATAAAACCCGCATAAACTCTCCAAATTTATTTTTCTACTCGATCAAACCTAAGGTTTGCTCTACTTTAGAAGTAAAAATGAATGATTACAATGTCGTTTTTTTCCTATCTCCTGTAATTTGGGCAAGATCAAGTTTTCATTACAGCCATGACCTGACTTTGTCATGGCTTTCATGTAAAATCATCAGCAATTTTTAAATAACACATTTGTGAGTGGTTTCATGGGTTTTAATTGCGGTATTGTTGGTCTGCCAAACGTAGGTAAATCTACATTGTTCAATGCATTAACAAAGGCAGCGATTGCAGCTGAAAACTTTCCGTTCTGTACCATTGAACCGAATACAGGCATTGTCCCTGTTCCAGATCCACGCCTAGATAAACTTACAGCGATTGTTAAACCTCAACGTGTTATTCCAACTACGATGGAATTTGTTGATATCGCAGGTTTAGTTGCTGGTGCATCTAAAGGTGAAGGCTTGGGTAACCAATTCCTTGCCAATATCCGTGAAACAGATGCCATTGCTCATGTAGTTCGTTGTTTTGAAGATGAAAACGTGATTCACGTAAATGGTAAAATTGACCCATTAGATGACATCGCAACCATCAATACTGAACTTGCGCTTGCTGACCTTGATACCGTTGCAAAAGCTTTGTTACGTTTAACTAAAGCGGCAAAAGGTGGCGATAAAGATGCGATTGCCACTAAAGCAGCTTTAGAAAAAATTCAACCTTTACTCGATGAAGGCAAACCAGCACGTGCGGCTGACCTTTCGGATGATGAACGTAAAGCGGTACGCGGTTTCGGTTTAATGACGCTTAAACCAACTATGTACATTGCCAACGTGGCAGAAGACGGTTTTGAAAATAACCCACATCTTGATGCAGTAAAAAAACTGGCTGCTGAAGAAAATGCGATTGTTGTACCCCTTTGCAACCAGATCGAAGCTGAAATTTCATTATTAGAAGATGAAGACCGTGCTGAATTTCTGGAAGCGATGGGTATGGAAGAACCAGGCTTAAACGTGGTGATTCGTGCAGGTTATAGCTTACTTGGCTTACAGACTTACTTCACTGCGGGCGTACAAGAAGTTCGTGCGTGGACGGTTAAAGTCGGTGCGACTGCGCCACAAGCAGCGGGTGTGATTCATACCGACTTCGAAAAAGGCTTTATCCGTGCTGAATGTGTTGCTTATGATGACTTCATTCAATACAACGGTGAAAGCGGTGCCAAAGAAGCAGGTAAATGGCGTTTAGAAGGTAAAACTTATGTCGTACAAGACGGCGATGTATTACACTTCCGTTTTAACGTGTAATTATTTCAACATAAAGACACTATGGAAAGAACATTAGAACGATTATTCGCACATAATCCAATGATACGGCGGTTGTTGATTCTGCTCATCACTGCTGTGCTTGGTATGATTGACTTGGCAACAGGTTATGAGTATTCGTTCTCGGTGTTCTATCTACTGCCTGTTTCAATTGCAGCATGGTACGACCAATTTAAGATCACTGTGCTGACCATTATGCTGTCAGGCATGACTTGGTTGATTGCAGACATTCATGCTGGTCATCATTATTCCAATACATTTATCCCTCTTTGGAATGCTTTCGTTCGTTTAGGTTTTTTTTCAATTGTTGCATTTTTGCTGATCCATGTTCGAAAAAACTGGCAAGAAATGAAAAAATTAGCAATGAAAGATCAGCTCACCTCTCTCGATAATAGCCGTGCTCTCGATATTGAATATCGTATTTTGCGTAAATTAAATTTTCGTAAACAGTCGCTGTTCGCTGTTGGAATTATTGATCTCGATGGTTTTAAAGCAGTGAATGATACTCATGGGCATCATCGTGGTGATGAAGTTTTATTACAATTTTCACAAATTCTAAAAAAATCATGTCGTTCTTCAGACATTGTTGCCCGTTTAGGCGGTGATGAATTCGCAATTATTTTATTAGATATTGATGAAACCCAAGCATATCTTTGTGATCATCACTTGCGAACATTATTTGCAGAAAGTGGCTTAAATCAAAAATATGGCGTCGATTTTAGTATGGGTTTAGCCATTTTATCCGAATTACCAGAAAACCTTGAAGATGCAACCAAGACGGCAGATCAGCTCATGTATCAATCAAAATCTTTAGGTAAATCACAAACCACGATTCAATCATTTATTTGACCCATTGCGTTGGTGTACAAGCTGTGACCTTTTTAAATATTCGAATAAAAAAACTTACATTTTCATAGCCCACTTCATAAGCAATTTGCTGAATCTTCATATCTGTGGTTAATAATAACTTCTTGGCTTTATCAACTCTCACCTGTTGCAAATATTGATTGGGAGAAATCTGCGTCGCCAATTGAAAACGCCGTTTCAAATTCCGCTCACTAAAATTAAATTGCTGGGCCAGATCGGCAATCTTGTTTTCCTCAGCACAATGTTCATCTAGCCAATCTTGTACTTGCAATACGGCTTCATCACAATGATTACGATACATCGGTAATACAGGATTTAGTAATTGCGGTGAGGTCATCAATAAATGGCTTGCACACAATTGTGCAAAATAATCCCCTTTATGCTGTGCAACAATGCCCAGTAAAGCATCAAATGTACCCATTAATGTCCCTGTACTATAGATCGATCCTGCGTATAGATAATTTCGATTTTTAGTAAATGAACAGCTAGGAAATAAACCATTTAGCTCACGAATAAAAGCCCAATGGGTTGCTAACAGGATGTGATCAGCAAGTTTAGTTGCTGCAATAAAATAAACACCCGTTGTAACCGCTAAAATAGCAATCTGCTGTTGTATTAAACGTCTAATCCACAGCACTAAATCATGGCTTTGTAATGTTAATGTTGCTAACTGCTTCCCCTCAAAACTAGGAATAATCACCAAATCATAAATGCGATCTAGCATGATATGCCCATTGACATCGATCTGTGTTCCACTTGCACTCTGTTTCGCTAATCCATCGATACTTAGAATTTCAACTTGGTATGTTGCAACCTGCCCCTGTCGCGCTTCCAACAAAGCCACGACATGAAAAAAATCCTTAACCATCATCAGGCTCATTGCCCAACATCCGTCATAAGCAACAATTGCAACTCTTTTCATTTCAATATGGCACGATCAGACTATTTATCGTCATGATTATATCTATATTACACAATGGTTTTTAACTATTCTGATATTCAATTTATACATTTGGATTATCTTGCCATGCGACACTGTGAAACCGTTAAAAAAAACATCTCATCCCTTGAAGGCAATCTCTTTGTAAAGATATGGCAACCACAACAGACTGAGCCAAGTAAACAAATTCCGATTCTATTATTCCATGACTCTTTAGGCTGCGTGCAACTATGGCGAGATTTTCCTGAACAACTTTGCATCGAAACCAATCGCATGATTATTGCCTATGATCGTCACGGCTTTGGACAATCTGATGCAAGCGACACACAACTCTCTACCGATTTTATCCAACAAGAAGCTCTTGTTGCTGCTGAACTTTTAGATCAGCTTGAAATCTCACAAGTGATTGCGCTAGGTCATAGTGTTGGTGGTGGCATGGCGGTCAGCTTTGCAGCACAATATCCATTCAAATGTGTTGCAGTGATTACGGAAGCGGCTCAGGCATATATTGAACAAAAGACCTTAGATGGCGTTTCTGATGCAAAACAGATGTTCCAACAGCCTGAACAATTGCAAAAACTCAAAAAATATCATGCAGAAAAAGCACAATGGGTTTTGGATGCTTGGACCGAAACATGGCTTTCACCTGCATTTCGCAATTGGACTCTGGACAATGACCTCAAAGCATTACAAACAAAATTGCTCGCCATTCATGGTCACAATGATGAATATGGCAGCTTAGCGCAACCTGAGCGATTAGCTAAATATACGGATGCAGAATTACATTTGATTGAAGCGTGTGGGCATGTTCCCCATCGAGAAAAACCTCAACTGATTGTTCAAATCATCAAGGAATTTGTTGCACTCTACGCCTAAAATGACATTAAAAATCGGTCATCCCATCTTACTGATTTTTTAATAATTTCTGTAATTGTTTGGTCACATGCACTCTAGCCTTCTTCTGTTTAAAAATCGTCGGGATATGCAACAAAAAGAAAGAGTGGCGATATTTTTTATGATCACGTAAATCTTCTTTTAAATAATCATAGAGATCTATCGCCGCTTCACGATGAAATGCCCATAGCGCTTGTTGTTTATACATCACCACATAATAGGCATCATTCGGCCAATTCAGTTCATGTTTTTGACGACAATCACAAGATTCACACACTACTCCTCCTTTATTCATTGAAGAGTAAGGAGCAGACCATTTTTGTAGATCATAAGTCTCAGGTAAATCGCGGATCTGCTGCAAATCAACCGATAAATTAGGATAGTAAAAAGCAGCATTCCAATAACCACCACAACTATCCTGAAAACGCTGATATTCAAAATCTGGATGCTGCTGAAAATAATCGATGTCTTTTTTGAGTTGAATCTTGGCAAATCGAGCAAATTCAAAATTCGCTTTGTGCTGACATGATGGGCATTTAATGCTTAACTTGTGTGGTAATGACCAATATTCGTAAAGTCCTGTCATTTGCTTTTAAATATAGATCTTGAGTTAAAGACCAATCAGCATAACAAGCAGATGGCACATTTTTAAATGATCTATTTATTGCAATAAATAAACCGAAATCTAAATGATCTCGGCTCTTTTAAAATTATCTGGGCTTAAGATGCTGTTTGGACCTTCATATCCATCGCGGCACGTTTGCTTTCAGCTTCTTTCAAAATACGTTGATGTAATGGTTTACGGTAACCTAGTAAGAATACAAACTCAGCTAAAACGAACAATGGGCCAATTGCCAAACCAATCAGATCATCAACAAATGCTGGTTTTTTCTTTTCAAAATAATGTCCTACAAACTGAAAAACCCAGCCTACAACAAAAATACCAACACTTGCACCTAACCAACTCCACATGGATAAAGCCGCAACTTTTAAAGTTAGAGGGTAAGCCAACACCAATAAAATCAGCATCAATGCACCAAACAACTTATCAAGTGTAAGATAATAAATACTACTTAAAGCAATCAGTATCATAGCTAAGGTTATAGAGAAACCAGAGATTTCAATACCAGCTCGTGCAGTTAAGCATAAGATAGAGAAAACGATTAAAGGAATGCCTACAAAATGAGTCATAATATTATTTCGATCTAAATGGTAAGCAGCATACTGACTGAGTTGTCGTTCCAAATTTGTCATTGCTCATTCCTCATATATTTAGTTTATGCTGTTAATCTATAAGAAATGAGTATGTGAAATTGTCATATAGCTGACAAATGGATTTATTTTTAACAAAGGAAATGTTGTGCTAGATGCAATTTATATTAAACATTTACATCAAAATGCTTGGTTCAGTCACCTAGATTTACCATTTCAAAACTTCATCATCGAGCATGGAAAAAAATATAGCATAGAAAAAAATGCTGCCGTATTTCATGCTCAAGACCTTTTTGATGGTGTTTATGGTGTGCTTGAAGGATCGATTAGTTTGGGATACATCGATGTGAATGGGAATGAAGCGATTGCTGCAATTGCTGAACCCATCATGTGGTTTGGTGAAATTTCTCTTATTGACCAGCAACCACGCTCTCATGATGCTATTGCATTAAAGAAAAGTGTCATTTTACAAATTCCAGCACAACCACTTAAAGCATTTCTACTGCAAAATCCCTATTACTGGTATTACTTTGCTTTGCTTAGCAGTCAAAAACTCCGTTATGTTTTTTTAGAACAAATTGCAATTCAGACTCAAAGTATCAGCCAGCGTCTTGCACAACGTTTATTATTTATTCTTGAAGGCTATGGCAATCGCGCTTGTATCCAAGATTTCAATATTCAAATTTCACAAGATCAACTTGCCAACATGCTAACAATCTCAAGACAAACTGTTAATCAAGAATTAAATCTATTTGAAAAACAAGGAATCATACAACTTGGTTTTAAAAAAATTGAGGTGATTGATATTGAAAAGTTAAAGAAAGTCGCTGCTGTCGGTTATCTAAAGTAATAAAGTGTTACGGCGAACGCATAATAGCTTTAACCAGCTGAAGCGAGATTCATCATCTCGCTTTTTTATTTAGGTGAGGTATTGCCTAAAGCTGGATTATCAATTGCATCTTTACACTGTGCCTTGTCTCGTTCGTAATCCGCTTGCTTTTGCGTTGACGAACTCACATTCTCTTTAACATCTCTTGCCCAAGTATCCAGACTAGTCAATGCTTTACGGCATAGCGCATATTTTCCTTCAGTCACAGAATCCGTCATTTTGACATTAATTCGCCAATCGGTACTGAGTTGTCGTAATGGTTTTCTGACTTTATCTTCGATCTCAGCAGATTGTTTATTGTAGACAATTGAATCAATTTCATTAATCAGCTTCCAAGCAGCTTGTGCGTAACTTGTTGCATCATTATTAAGTTTGGGTGCTGCTTTAATTTCCACTTTTTTTTCTGGCTGATTGCTTGAATGATCACATGCAGTCAATAAAAGGCTGCTAAACAACATTATTGTCGCTACATGAGTTTTTGTACTAAACATATCAAATCGCCAATGGAACATTTGTGCAGTATGCTAGTCAATTCAGCAACAATACTCAATCGTTGTTACTTATTTATTCCATAGAACAATCTGCGTTCTAAAGAATTGATTTAATGCCAATATCATTTAAAGTGGTGAAATAAAAATATCATGTGAATCAAAATTTCTAATCTTAATTTTGGAATAACTTATTTATGTCTCAAATCAAAATTTATGCACTATATCAAACGATTCAACAATTTAGAACTCAATTGTCAGATGCTATTCACCAAGCACTGGTCACAAGCCTCGATTATCCTGTAGAAAAAAAATTTCAGCGCTTTATTGCTTTAGCCCCAGAAGATTTTATATATCCAAATGATCGCAGTGAACAATATTTGATTATTGAAATTTCAATGTTTGAGGGGCGAACAACTTCGGCAAAAAAACAATTCATTCAATCAATTTTTTCTAATATTCAGCAGCAATGCGGTATTTCCCCACAAGATATTGAAATTACAATTTTTGAAACCCCAAAATCAAATTGGGGAATCCGTGGTGAAAATGCAGATGACTTACGACTTAACTATCAAGTCAATATCTAAACAGATCAACACGATGATAAGTCATATTTTTTGTCTAACAAAACCTTGTTTTTTTGTATCAGGCAAGCTTAATTCATCAAAAAGTTCTGCTATGCTTAACCACAAATTACTCAGGATAGGATTACACGCATGAGCGTCACTCTTGGAACTCCACTTCAATCTTCTGCATTTAAGGTTTTACTGTTAGGTTCTGGAGAGCTAGGTAAAGAGGTTGTGATTTCTTTACAACGCTTAGGTGTCGAAGTTCATGCCGCAGATCGTTATGATCATGCACCAGCCATGCAAGTTGCACATTTTTCTTATACATTGAATATGGCTGATCCAACTGAATTAAAACAACTCATTGAAAAAATTCAACCCAATTTGATTGTTCCTGAAATTGAAGCGATTGCAACTGAAGTACTTGTAGAAATTGAACAAAGCCAAACAGCAACTGTTATTCCTTCAGCTAAAGCAGTCAATCTCACAATGAACCGCGAAGGAATTCGTCGTTTAGCTGCTGAAGAACTCGGTCTACCAACATCCGCTTATCGCTTTGCCAGTACTTTAGAAAGCTTTCGTGCAGCCTGTGACGACATCGGTTATCCAAACTTTGTAAAGCCAGTGATGTCATCATCGGGTAAAGGTCAGTCTCGCGTTAAAAGCTTTGATGAAGTTGATGCCGCGTGGGAATATGCGATGCAAGGCGGTCGTGTGAATCAAGGTACCGTGATCATTGAATCACAAATTGATTTTGATTTTGAAATCACCTTATTAACAGTTCGTGCAAAAAATCCTAAGACTGGCGAAATCGAAACCCATTTCTGTGATCCGATTGGACACCGTCAAGATGCGGGTGACTATGTCGAAAGCTGGCAACCTCAACCAATGACTGCTGCTGCCTTACAAGAAGCTAAACGTATCGCACACAAAGCAACAACTGCATTAGGTGGCTGTGGTATCTTTGGGGTAGAACTATTTATCAAAGGCGATAAAGTTTGGTTCAGCGAAGTTTCCCCTCGCCCACATGATACGGGTCTCGTAACTTTAGCTTCTCAATTCCAAAGCGAATTTGAATTGCATGCGCGTGCTATTTTAGGTTTACCTGTGAATACAGCTCGCCATAGTACTGCTGCAAGTGCCGTGATTTATGCAGGTGTGGATGCGAACAACCTCAGCTTTGCTGGCTTGAATCTTGCTTTAGCCAATCCGAATACTGACTTACGTTTATTTGGTAAACCTGAAGGTTTTAAACGTCGCCGTATGGGAGTTGCAACAGCACGCGCTGAAACAACAGACCAAGCACGTGAATTAGCGCAACAAGCTGCTGACCAAGTGAGCGTACACACAAACTCTTAACTTAAATTGAGTAGACCCATTTTCATGATCAATACATCTCCTTTGCTGAACTATGTCACCAGTCATCATGATATTAAAGCCATTAATCAATGGCGAACAGATGTAGAAAAGCAATTACAAGAGAGTTATGAAAATGGGCAAGCCATTCGTGAAGTGATTAAGGCTCGTTCAAACTCGATTGATGAGGCCTTAGTCTTTTTATGGAATCATGCTGAATTAAATAAAACTGAATTAGGTTTATTTGCGGTCGGAGGATATGGTCGTCGCGAAATGCTGCCATATTCCGATACTGACATCATGATTTTATCTGAAGATGAAATCAGCGAAGAACAAGAAAAACTGATCTCAACTTTTATTTCATCCTTATGGGATGTTGGTAATTTTAAACCTGGAATTAGCGTTCGTACGATTCAAAACTGTGTTGAACAAGCAGCAAATGATTTAACTGTTGCTTCAACTTTAATCGAAGCACGTTTAATTACAGGCAATGAACAACTGACTAAATGGCCACGTCGTATTGTCGCCCAAACATGGACAGATAAAACGTTCTATGATGCCAAAATGGCGGAACAGACCAAGCGCTACGCTCAACACAATAATACTGAAAGCAATTTAGAACCAGATATCAAAAATGCACCTGGCGGTATTCGTGATATTAATCAGATTGGTTGGATTGCCAAACGTCACTTCCGTGTCAATCGTATTTATGATTTAGTTCACTTAGGCTTTATTACTGAATTTGAATTAGGCGTGCTGGAAGAAGCTGAAAGTTTCTTATGGGAGATTAGAACCCATTTGCATCGTATCGCTAAACGAGATGAGAATCGCTTATTATTTGAATATCAAAGAGATATAGCAGCAAAATTTGGTTATGTTCGTGAAGAAGGTCAACCTGTGAACTTTGCAGTTGAACAATTCATGAAGCGTTATTATCGAACAGCGCAACAAGTTTCAACGCTGAATGAGATGTTACTTGCTTACTTCAATGAATCAGTCATTACCCCTCGTCTGCCTGATTATGAACGCCAAATTATCGACATTAATGACCGCTTTAAAATTGTAGACGGTAAACTCGCTGTTCAGCATCACAAAGTATTTTCTGAAGAACCGAGTGCAATTTTAGAACTATTCTATCTGTTAGCCAATCGACCAGAAATTACAGGCATTCGTGCTCGCACCTTGCGTCTTCTTGTGCTCGCAGCAAAACGAATTGATCAACGTTTCAGGGACAATCCAGAACATCAAGCATTATTCATGTCAATTATTCGCTCACCGCACTTATATGACACGATGGTGGCGATGAAACGTTATGGCGTACTAGGGAACTACATTCCTTCGTTTGGACAGATTACAGGATTAATGCAGTACGATCTGTTCCATATCTACACGGTAGATGCACACACCTTATTATTACTCAGAAACTTAAGTCGCTTTAAAGAACCTGAATTCGCTAAAGAATTCCCTGTGGTGAGTTCAGTATTCCAACGTATTGCGCGTCACGATATTGTCTATATGGCAGCAATTTTCCATGATATTGCGAAAGGTCGTGGCGGCGATCATAGTGAATTAGGGGCATTAGATGCCATCGAGTTCTGTCGCAAGCATGGTTTTACTGAACGTGAATGTAAACTTGTAGCATGGTTGATTAACAATCATCTACTCATGTCCCTTACTGCACAGAAAAAAGATATTTCTGATCCAGATGAAGTCAAAGAGTTTGCCGAAAAAGTCGGTGATATGGAACATTTAGACTATCTATACACTTTGACGGTCGCTGATATTAATGCCACGAATCCTAAACTTTGGAATACATGGCGTGCTTCTCTTATGCGCCAGTTGTATACCTATGCTCGAGATGTCATTCGTTCAGGCTTAGGTCGTCCAGTGGATTATCAGATGCTGATTGAGGACACCAAGTTTGCAGCCAGTGAATTACTGGTCAACGACTTCTCGCTCGCCGAAGTAGAAAAAGTCTGGCAAGAACTCGGTGATGAATATTTTGTCAAGGAGTCTGCCAATGAGATTGCATGGCACACTCAGGCGATTCTACAGCACGGCGACAACCCTGAACCGTTGGTTTTACTCCGCGCACATCGTAATGCCGCAGATGATGCGGTGCAAATCTTTATTTATACCCGTGACCAGCCTAACCTGTTTGCCACCACGGTAGCGGTACTGGATCGGATGAACCTTGATGTTCAGGATGCCAGAATTATCACAGCAAGTACTTCATTTAGCTTGGACACATATTTGGTACTGGATCGTTTTGGCACATTGCTTACCGATCCAGAGCGTGAACGCAAAGTCAAAGCTGCACTTGTAGATGCGCTCAGCCATTCAGATCAATATCCGGGTATTATGCAACGCCGTATTCCACGCCATTTACGTCATTTCGATGTGCAAAATACCGTGGATATCGTACTCAACCCAACTTTACAGCAACATATGGTTGAAATCTCAACGCTCGATCAACCGGGTCTCTTGGCTCGGATTGGCGCCTTGTTTATGCTACAAGGACTGGATATTCACTCCGCTAGAATTGCAACACTGGGTGAAAGAGCAGAAGATATTTTCTTTGTGACAAAGAAAAACGGTATATTACTCACCCATGAAGAGGTGAAAGCTTTTGCGGAAACGCTCAAAGCAGCTTTAGATGAAGCATCGAATCAAATTTGTAATCCATCTTAAAATCCCCTGAATCCCCCTTGGGTATGATGATCATGTCGTATCTTTGGAGACTTATAACGCTTATTTTGGGTAATTGTTTAAATGAACTCCAGCTTGTCTTTATTGCATCCCTATCCTTTTGAAAAGTTAAATCAACTTTTTAAAAATGTGCAACCTGCCAATTTACCATTGATTCCATTATCAATTGGTGAACCAAAACATCCTGCACCAGAGTTCGTTAAACAAGCAATCATTGATAATTTTGCACATTTGTCGACTTATCCTAATAGTAAAGGGCAACCTGAACTGCGCCAAAGTATTGCACAATGGCTGAGCAATCGTTTCAAACTGAACCATATTAGTGCAGAAGAACATATTTTGCCTGTTTCTGGTACACGTGAAGGTATCTTTTCTTTTGTGCAAGCCTTAATTAAACGCGAAGATGCACCGTATATCGTGATGCCAAATCCGTTCTATCAAATTTATGAAGGTGCTGCATTATTGGCAGGTGCAAAGCCTTACTTTATCAACTGCACCGAGGAAAATGGTTATTTAGGCGACTTTGATGCCGTGCCTGCGGAAGTATGGGAAGAAACAGCATTATTATTCGTTTGCACACCGGGTAATCCAACAGGTACTGTACTTTCAAAAGAGCAATTCAAAAAGTTGATTGCACTTTCTGATCAATATGGTTTTGTGATTGCTTCTGATGAATGTTATTCAGAGTTATGGTTTGATGAAGCACCGATTGGGCTTTTAGAAGTTTGTGCTGAATTGGGACGCGATGACTATAAAAACTGTATCGTGTTCCATTCCCTTTCTAAACGTTCAAACCTCCCGGGTATGCGTTCTGGTTTTGTTGCGGGTGATGCAGCATTATTAAAACCTTATTTGCAATATCGTACCTATCACGGCGCTGCGATGCCTGTTCAACATCAATTGGCTTCGATTGCGGCATGGAATGATGAGGCACATGTAGAAGAAAATCGTCAACAATACCGTGCTAAATTTGATTTATTCCAAACAGAATTAGGACATTTACTACCGTTACAAAAACCTGATGCAGGTTTTTATTATTGGTTAAAAGTTGATAATGATGAAACTTTTGCGAAAATGTTGATGGAAAAAGCCCATATTAAGGTGTTACCAGGTCGATATTTATCTCGTGATACCGAACAAGGTAATCCGGGCGAAGGACACGTTCGGATGGCACTCGTCGCAGATTTAGCACAGTGTGAAGAAGTGGTAAAACGACTAAAAGCAATTCTTTAATCAATAAAATATCTGAAGAATCTATGTCAAAGCATGGATTCTTCAGCAACTTATGAAAGCTGTCCAATCATCAATATGGTGGCAATCAAAATCATTAAGCTCCCCGAAATACGACTGACTATTTTTACAGCTTGAGGTCGTGTACTTAATAATTTCTTCGCTGCGATTCCAACCAATACATAAACAATCGCGCAACTAATTAGATGAATAATACCTAAAGAAAGGATCTGAGCTGTAGCTGAAAATTGCAAATTTGGGTGAATAAATGGCGGTAATAGTGCAAAAAAGAGCAATAAAACTTTTGGATTTAACCCACTAATTCCCACACCTTTAACGAACCAAGACTTTGCTGAATCAAACGCAGATATCTGCTGTTCAGTACTTGAGATGGTAGCTGGTCGAATCAACAAGCTTATTCCCATCCACAATAAATAACATGCCCCAACAATCGTTAAAGATGTCAATAAAATTGGATAATGACTAACTAAAGTGCCCACGCCAGCTGCAACACACAAAATCGCTAAAAAATGCCCCAGTACAAGCCCTGAAACAGCTGTAATAATAAACTTCCCCTTTATGCCAGCTAGAATCGCATAAGCCCAATCTGCGCCCGGTGTTAAAACAAATAAAATTGAAACACACCAAAAAGCAAAAATTACACTTAGATCCATATCAGACACCTACTCTTCATCATTGTTATTTTTCACCATTTGGTGAAAATAGAATTGAGAGAATAGACTTTAATGCTTAAAATGTTATTCCAAATGTTTGCTTGTTTTCAAAACTAAAAGGTAGATTATTCCAAATGGATCGTATTGATAAGAAAATTATTGCTGAACTACAGGCAAATGGGCGATTATCTATCACCGAATTGGCTGAAAGAATAGGCTTAAGTCTATCCCCTTGTCATCGCCGAGTGAAAGCTTTAGAAGAATCTGGGGTCATTAAGGGCTATCATGCCGATCTTGAAGCATCTCAAATTGGCTTTAATTTTGCGGCAATTATTTTTGTGACTTTAAAAGATGGTGATAAGCGGGCTTTGTCTAGCTTTGAAGAAAAGGTCAGTGAAATTACCAATGTGATTCAAGCACAGCGACTGTTTGGCAATCCTGATTATTTGTTGCATGTGGTGACCAAAGATCTGGCAAGTTTTCAAAAACTTTATGACGACAGTCTGTCTGCTTTACCGAATGTACAGCGCCTTACTTCAACGATTGTAATGAAAAGCGTAGTGACTAATCGCTTACTTCCTTTATAGCAATCTGAAATTATAGCGAGTGATCACTTTATAAGCCGCATCCTGTTAGATTGTGTTGAAACTCGTCCTTTATTAATTTTTTCATCTGTCAGTTTACTATTGACCATCTCTTGAAATCTTCGTCTATACTTAGGTCATCAATATTTGGCGATTATGGAAAGATGGCTTCTCAAACTCCCCAGAAAACTAAAAAAAAAATTTGGTTTATTTTAGCGATCATTGTTGTTTTTTTAATTATTGCAATCATGTTTTGGCAAACAAACAAAGCCAAAAACTCAGCAAATATGGAAAAGCGCAAAGGGGCAAATTCAGCAGAGCAAAAAGCAGCCCTGACGGTGACGGTTGTTCAACCTGAACAGCAAAATTGGAAACAAAGCTTTACTGCAAATGGAAACATTGCGGCATGGCAAGAAGTTGTCATTGGGAGCGAGCTATCAGGTCAACGACTTACTCGCGTCAATGTCAATGTCGGTGATGAGGTGAAACGCGGTCAAGTTTTAGCTGAAATCAATAGTGAAACAATACGTGCTGACCTCGCAGCAGCTCAAGCAAGTTATGCTGAAGCGCAAGCTGTTTTAGCTGATGCGATTACCAATAACAAACGTATTCAACAGCTTAAAAATACGGGTGCAATTTCTGCTCAAGAATCCACGCAATATCAAACCTCACAAGCGACTGCACAAGCTCGTCTTGATGCAGCTAAAGCTCAAATTAAAAGTAATCAATTACGCCTAGCTCAAACCCAAGTGGTTTCACCTGATAATGGTGTTATTTCAGCACGAACTGCCACGGTTGGATCTCTAGCACAAACAGGACAGGAACTGTTTCGCCTGATTCGGGATCACCGTCTGGAATGGCGCGTGGAAGTCACCACTTCGGATTTGTATAAGCTCAAGCAAGGGATGAATGCGCGTATTTTCTCGCCTGACCCTGCCCAGCCTGCCATTACAGGCAAGGTTCGAATGATTGCCCCTGTAATTGATCCACAAACCCGTTATGGCTTGGTTTATGTTGACTTGCCAGCCACTCAGGCGGTTCGGATGGGCATGTTTGTAAAAGGTGAGTTTGATTTAGGTGAGAAACCAGCACTCACTATTCCACAAACTGCCTTGTTGCTACGCGATGGCTTTGCCTATGTATTTATTGTGGGGAACAACAACCGTGTGACACAGCAAAAAGTGACTGTTGGGCGACGTTTGGCTGATCGTGTTGAGATTCTGGACTTGCCTGCCAATGTAAAACTGGTTGCCTCTGGCACAGGCTTCCTTGCCGATGGTGATTTAGTCACTGTCGCCAAAGATATCCCTGATACGCCATTGACCAAACAACTTGTGACCACACAGGGGAATTAAAATGAATTTCTCTGCTTGGTCAATCCGCAATCCCATTCCAGCCATTTTATTGTTTATTATGCTGGGATTGACGGGTTTAATGTGTTTTAAATGGATGAAAATCCAGCAATTCCCCGATATTGAATTGCCAATGGTGACTGTGACCGCAGCCCTGCCAGGTGCTGCACCACCACAGCTGGAAACTGAAGTTGCCCGTAAAATTGAAAACTCGATTGCCACCCTGCAAGGTTTAAGGAATCAGTACACCAATATTCAAGATGGTGTTGTTACGGTCACAGCAGAGTTTCAACTGGAAAAACCGCTACAAGAAGCGGTTGATGACGTTCGCAACGCGGTTTCTCAGGTGCGTTCAGACTTGCCTGCCGATTTACGTGACCCAATTGTCAGTAAAATCAACCTGTCAGGCTCACCTATTCTGACCTATACGATCCAGTCTCCCAAAATGGATGAAGAGGCACTGTCATGGTTTGTGGACTATGATATTGCCCGCGCCATGCTACAGGTTAAAGGTGTAGGTGCAGTCGCCCGTGTGGGCGGTGTTACCCGTCAAGTTGAAGTTGAACTCGACCCTGAAAAATTACTGGCATTAAATGCAACTGCTACAGATATTACCCGTCAATTACGCTTGATTCAGCAAGACGCCTCAGGCGGTCAAACCAAAATTGGGGGCAGCGAACAGTCAATTCGTACTATTGCAACCGTCAAAACGGCTGCAGAGATTGGTGCAATAGATCTTGCGCTCAGTGATGGTCGCCATATTCGCCTTGATCAAGTTGCATCTATTCGTGATGGAATTGCAGAACGACGCTCTGCCGCATTGCTGAATGGACAACCTGTGATTGGCTTTGAAATTACCCGTAGCAAGGGTGCCAGTGAGGTTGATGTTGAGAAAGGTGTAATTGAAGCACTGGATAAACTCAAGGCTGCACATCCAGACATTAAAATCACCGAAGCATTTAACTTTGTTAAGCCCGTTGCTGACAACTATAAAGGTTCAATGTCGCTTCTTTATGAAGGGGCAATTTTAGCAATCTTGGTAGTTTGGCTATTTTTACGTGATTGGCGTGCAACAATTATCGCTGCAACTGCCCTACCACTGTCTATATTACCCGCCCTGATTGGGATGTATTACTTTGGATTTACCCTAAATACAGTGACTTTACTCGCCATGTCATTAGTGGTTGGTATCTTGGTTGATGATGCAATTGTAGAAATTGAAAATATTATTCGGCATCTGCGAATGGGAAAAACCCCGTATGAAGCAGCAATGGAAGCAGCGGATGAAATTGGTTTAGCAGTCATTGCAACTACGTTCACGTTAATTGCAGTATTTTTACCAACAGCGTTTATGAGTGGAATTGCAGGTAAGTTCTTTGTTCAATTCGGTTGGAGTGCTGCATTGGCAATTTTTGCTTCTCTATTAGTTGCACGCCTGCTTACACCAATGATGTCTGCTTACATTTTAAAACCATGGATTGGTCAAGTTGAAAAGCAAGATGAAACTTTAGATAAGCAATCAAAACTAGATCATGGTACAACAAAACTAGCTAAAGATCGCGCCAACGATGGACGTGTCATGCGTGGCTATATGCGTTTAGTCACATGGTGTTTAAATCATCGTTGGGTCACTTTATTTGGGGCAATTGCCTTTTTCGTTGGCTCAGTGATGCTGATTCCTTTACTGCCAACAGGTTTCGTTCCACCACCTGATACAGGACAGACTCAAGTTCGTTTAGAGCTTGCACCCGGTTCGCAATTTGTTGACACCTTAAAAACAGCAGAATACGCACGCAATCTGATTAAAGATCATCCTGAAATCAAGAGTATATACACAACGATTGGTGGTGGTGCAGCAGGAACAGATCCTTTTTCAGGTGGTGCTTCAAGCGAACCAAGAAAAGCCACATTAACCATTCAGATTACTGGACGTTCTGATCGTAGTGCAAGTTTACAAGAGATTGAAAATCAAATTCGTCAACGTTTGGCTCCACTGCCGGGTGCTCGAATACAAGTTGGTCTAGCTGGAAATAATAGTCAGTACCAACTTGCTCTTTCAGGTGATGATCCTGAAGCTTTAATGTCTACAGCACGTAAGCTTGAACGAGAATTACGCACTATTCCAAATATTGGGAGTATTACTTCAAGCGCGGCTTTAATTCGTCCTGAACTGGTCATTCGTCCTGATTTTGCTAAAGCCGCAGATTTAGGTGTCACCACCTATGATATTGCTGAAACTTTGCGTATCGCCACGGCTGGTGATTTTGATCAAAACTTGGCTAAATTAAACTTATCTCAACGTCAAGTTCCCGTTGTGATTAAACTGCCTTTGGCTGCTCGCCAAGATCAGGAGTTAATGAAACGCTTGATGATCAAAGGCAGCCACGGCCCTGTGATGTTAGGGACGATTGCAGATGTCAATATTGAAAGTGGGCCATCGCAAATTGATCGTTTCAATCGTTTGCGTAATATCAATTTTAATATCGAGCTGAATAATCAACCGTTAGGTGATATTGCTGCTAAAGTTGACCAACTTCCAACCATGAAAAACCTACCACCAACAG
Organism: Acinetobacter sp. WCHA39; assembly: GCF_002165385.1. Taxonomy (NCBI): domain Bacteria; kingdom Pseudomonadati; phylum Pseudomonadota; class Gammaproteobacteria; order Moraxellales; family Moraxellaceae; genus Acinetobacter; species Acinetobacter sp. WCHA39. The sequence goes on along the minus strand of NZ_NHRP01000011.1, from coordinate 4,493 downwards.
TTAAACGTACCAATATTGGTGATGCTGAAGTCATGCAAGAGTTATTCTCAAGCTTTGGTTTGGCAATGCTGACAGGTGTATTGTGTATCTATGTTGTTCTGGTTCTTTTATTTAAAGACTTCCTACAACCGATCACTATTCTGGTCGCTCTACCTCTATCACTCGGTGGCGCATTCGTACTCTTACTTTTAGCAAAAAGTAGCTTCTCGATGCCAAGTTTGATTGGTTTGATTATGTTAATGGGAATTGCAAGTAAAAACTCGATTCTATTGGTCGATTACGCAATTATCGCGAGAAAGGAAAAAGATTATTCTCGATTGAATGCGTTGTTGGATGCCTGCCATAAGCGAGCACGCCCAATTATCATGACAACTCTAGCAATGGGCGCAGGTATGCTACCGATTGCGTTGGGTATCGGAACAGATCCGAGTTTCCGTGCACCAATGGCAATTTCTGTTATTGGCGGGTTAATTACCAGTACCTTTTTATCGTTATTGGTTATTCCTGTAGTCTATACCTTCATTGATGATATCAACCGTAAATTACACAGCTTTAGAAAAACAAAGCTCACATCAATTGAACAGTCTTAAGCAATATTCCAACAAAAAAGACGGTCAAATGACCGTCTTTTTTGTTGCTCAATATTATTTTTTTGCTAATGCTTTTTCAATATCTGCTTCTAAGGCATCTGGTTTAGTCGTCGGAGCATAACGGCCTAAAACTTCGCCATTACGCCCAACAAGAAACTTGGTAAAGTTCCATTTGATATTGCGACTACCTAAGATGCCTTTCGCTTCACGCGTTAGAAATCGAAAAATAACATGTGCTTCAGGACCTTTTACATCGACCTTTGCAAACATTGGAAAACTTACACCATAATTTCTTTGACAGAATGCGCCAATTTCTTTATTCGTGCCGGGATCCTGACCACCAAATTGGTTACAAGGGAACCCTAAAACTTCTAAGCCTTGAGCTTTATATTTTTCATAGAGTTTTTCAAGCCCTGCAAACTGTGGGGTAAAACCACACTTACTTGCAGTGTTTACAATCAGCATGACCTTACCCTTATAGTCGGCGAGCGCCTTTATATCTCCCTCTAACAATTCAGCTTCAAACTGATAAATGTTACTCATGGATAAGTTTCCTCGTCATTCTTTTCTTCTGTTTTAAGTTGTAATGATGCCGAATTCACGCAATAACGCAGTCCTGTCGGCTGTGGACCATCCTCAAACACATGACCTAAATGTGCATCGCAATCATGGCAGACAATTTCCGTTCTAACCATACCATGCGATAAATCTTCATGTTCTTCTATTGCAACACCATCAATTGGTCTATAAAAACTTGGCCATCCACAACCGCTATCGTATTTCGTTTCAGATGAAAAGAGTTCTGCACCACAACATCGGCAGACATAAATACCATGCTGTTTGTTATTCCAATATTGCCCTGTAAATGCTGGTTCTGTGCCTTTCTGACGAGTAATACGATATTCTTCTGGTGATAGTTCTCTTTGCCATTCCCGCTCTGTTTTATTGACTTTTCCCATAACCTACACCTTTTATTCTGATGTTAAAAATATCTCGATGATCAGGTTTTATATTTACGCCATTCATAACAAAAACTCTAGTCTCATAACGTACAATTTAGTGAAATTTAAGCATTAATTTTTAATAGCAAAAAGAAAGCAATTTTAAATTTAAAGGTAAGCAAATTTTAACAAAACTATCTTTCTCGTAAGCAAAGATAGTGTTATCCTTGTTTGGCACGGTTGTATAGGACAAAAAATGTCTCAGAAAAAAAGTGTGGTTTTTCAAAAACTCTTACCAACAATCAAACAATATCAACAATCAGGTTTTACCTATGAAAAAATTGTTGAATTACTTAGAGATCAACATGATCTAGATTTGGTAAGTGTCGAAACCTTTAAAAGTTATTTATACCGATATGCAAAAGTGAATCCAGCTATGTCTAAAAATACTGTTACATCCCACTCTGCTCAATCAAATCGTGAAATCAAGAAATCATCGAAACTTGAGCATGTTTGCTACGACATTCGTGGACCAGTATTACGCGCTGCCAATGAAATGGAGGAGCAAGGACACAAAATCATTAAGCTCAATATCGGCAACCCTGCACCTTTTGGTTTTGAAGCTCCACAAGAAATTATCAATGATGTTGCATTAAACCTACCGAATGCGATTGGTTATACAGACTCCAAAGGGATTTTCCCTGCGCGTAAAGCCATTTGCCAGTATTATCAGCAAAAAGGCGTTTTTGATATGCACGTTAATGATGTGTATGTTGGAAATGGCGTGTCGGAACTGATTGTGATGGCAATGCAAGGTTTATTGAACGATGGCGATGAAATGCTTGTTCCTATGCCTGACTATCCATTATGGACGGCAGCAGTCAATCTCTCTGGTGGTAAAGCTGTTCATTATAAATGTGATGAAGAAAACTATTGGTATCCTGATCTTGGCGATATGGAAAGCAAAATCACAGCAAACACGCGTGGTATTGTCATTATCAATCCAAACAACCCAACAGGTTCTGTTTATCCACGTCATGTATTGGAGCAAATTGTTGCTTTAGCTAAAAAGCATGACTTAATTTTGTTTGCAGATGAAATCTACGACAAAATCGTTTATGACGGCATTGAGCATGTTGCTGTTGCAGCTTTGGCTGGCAATCAACTTTGCATTTCATTTAATGGTTTATCAAAAGCCTATCGTATTGCTGGTTATCGTGCAGGTTGGATGGCGATCACAGGTGATAAATCACGTGCTGCAGACTATATTGAAGGTTTAGACATGCTTGCTTCAATGCGTTTGTGTGCGAATCATCAAGCACAATATGCAATTCAAACTGCACTCGGTGGCTATCAGTCTATCAATGATTTAATTCGTCCAGGCGGTCGTCTGTATGAACAACGTAATATTGCATGGGAAATGTTAAATGAGATTCCTGGCGTAAGTTGTGTTAAGCCTGACGGAGCAATGTACTGTTTCCCAAAACTTGATCCTGAGATTTATCCAGTTGAAGATGATGAAAAACTGATGTTAGATCTATTAAAAGCGGAGAAAGTTTTATTGGTTCAAGGCACAGGTTTTAATTGGCCAACACCAGACCATTTCCGTGTGGTGTTCTTACCTGCTGAAAATGAGCTACGTGAAGCAATTAATCGTTTAAGCCGTTTCTTGGCGAAAATGCGTTAAGCAGAATTAGTAATGAAAAAGGAAGAAAATCGCTTCCTTTTTTAAAATGCTTTTTCTGATATATGAAAATTTATTCTACTCAAGTGTCTTAATAGACTGAATAATTTGTCAATTTTCTCATTTCTAGATAAATATAAAAGCAAAGAGTCACCTATACTTCTTTGCTTTTATAACATTTTAAAAATTAATTTTTTTCAGTTTGCAACTCATCCCACTGCGCTTCATACTCTTTCGACTTCTTTAAATTCTTAGCTAAGCCAAAACCGCCATTTTCATATAAACGCGCCAAATCCAACAATGCTTCATTTTCACCCTGCTCTACCGCAAGTGCATAATATTCAGCAGCTTTTTTATAATTTTTTTCAACGCCCTTACCTTCCTCATAAACATAAGCAATATTTGACGAACCTAAGCCATTTTCGGCTTTAGAGGCTAGAGTAAAGAGACGCAAAGCTTCTTTGTAATCTTGCTTTAAGCCTGCTTTGCCTTCCAAATAGAAAATACCAAGATTGTTAATTGCTGAAGATTCATCTTGCTTTACAGCTAACTGATAGTAATGTAATGCTTTTTTAAGGTCTTGAGCGACTTCATCATTCCCATCACTATACAAATGACCTAATTCAGCTTGTGCAAGATCCAATCCCGCATCAGCAGATTTAGTCATCCATTCCAAGCCCTTTTTAGTATTAATACTAACGCCGTCATCACCATAGAGGTATAAAAAACCTAAATAATACTGAGCGTATAATTGCCCTTTTTGTGCCGCCTGTGTATACCACTTTAACGCTGTGGGATTATCTTCTTCAGTCCCTTCGCCATAGTCATACATATACCCTACGGAAAAAAGTGCATCAGCATTTCCCTTTGCAGCCGCCTTTTTGAACCACTCTAATGCTTTACCAAAATCTTGATCGACATCATTTCCATAATAATAAGCATCTCCAAGATTATTTTGGGCAATCACATCACCGCTTTTTGCTTGTTGAACGAGTTCTTGGCTAAAAGATACATCCTCAGCTTGAGCTAAAGAAATTGCGCTCATACTTAATAATATTGAAAATACGATATTCTTTAATTTCATTCTTGAACCCGCTTTGGTACATTTTTATGCAGATACATTCTAGCGGTTAAACAACTTAAGTAAATGTATATTTATATTTCCATATAAATCAAAAGTTAATTTTTATTAATTTATCTTTGTACACGACAAAAAAAGATAACTCATTGAAATAATGGCATAATACTTGTTTTCTGACGACGAATATGATGACACAT